>NZ_DATNPA010000789.1:0-9167 GCF_036703385.1 Allocoleopsis sp.
TTATCTGAGAGCCATTGCGGCTCGTACACTGCTTTAATCCTTCGGGTAATGGGTAGTTCACTTCTGGAACCGTCAACCTCCAGCCTTCAACCATCAACCATCAACCATCAACCTTCAGCCTTCAACCATCAACCATCAACCATCAACCTTCAACCATCAACCATCAACCTTCAACCTTCAACTATCAACCTTCAACCATCAACCTTCAACCATCAACCATCAACTTTCAACTATCAACCTTCAACCTTCAACTATCAACCTTCAACCTTTAAAGACAACTACCAGGTGAGGGTGATTGCGTTTTAACGACAACCTGTTTGTATCCTGCCGTATTTAACAATTTTTCCACGACCAGTTGTGCACGGTCATTCGCCTGTGCTAACAAATTCCCTTTACAAGCCGCCTCTTTAATTTTTTTCAGCGTTTCTTGTTGAGCGAGTGACTGTAACTGAGGTGCTGTGTCTGGCCCCAAACCTAAGAATCCGCGATCATAGTCGTATACGCTCGAACGATTTACATCAATCTTGCTATCCAGGATACGGGGTGGCGGTAACTGTAGCTGAATCGTATCGTTGACGATGGTTACGTTATTCGGATTTAATTCCTTTAAATCAACCCCAGCCCTTACTTCACCATAAGCAATGTACAGCAGAGTGGTTGCGCCCAGAGTATACTGCCCGATTTTCCTCTCTTGACGAGTCGGGACAACAGCCTCCATCGTAAAGACGGCTGTGGTTAACTCACTCGCACCCCGAACTTGGCTAACAACGAGGGAGCGTACATCTACTTGAGGTTTTGCAGGTGGGGCGTTGAAAATGGCTGTGATTCCATCAAAAAAGCGAGTTCCCGATCGCCACATCCCAATACCTAATAGTAGTGCAATCAGCACCATGCCGCCGGTGGACATCAGCATCAGGTTTTTCACCAGCCACGATGTGATGCTGATAATCTGACGCTTTTGAAACTGTTCGCGCATGTTGTTGCTCCTCTAGCAAGGCTGTATTGGCATCCATTAACAAGTCGCCGTATTCAATAATATGCCTTCCTCAGAAAAACTTGCTGAGTATAGGTTATCAATCCCTCTTTGAAGCAGATACATGCTTTATCCGGATGCAAATGTTTAACAGCTAACAATTTTGAAAAATGTTACATCCATTCAAGTGCGATCGCGAAACATACAGCGACTTCCTTTCGACAGAGAAGCTTGAGAGTGTGTCTATGGTAAAAATTCTCTCAAAAGAGTTAGATGACGGCTGGGTAATACGAATGAGTTCAACGTGGGTTAAGCAAGCAAAACGGTTAGTGCTGAGTGGAGTAATCATGGGTGTTGGGCTTTGGGCTATGCCCGTGCAAGCCCAAGTCTCTGAGGGTCAGGTGAGGGCACTGGTACAGGCGCTTAGAGACGCCGCACAGCAACGCGCTCCTGGAAACAATGGTCTGGTGAGTGAGTGGCAAATCCTACCAGAAAACATCCCCCGTTGGTCTAGACGTTGCACAGGACAAGCTCTGACCTCCGCCCAATTTGAAGCCAGCACCCCAAAAGCCCGTGAGATTTTGGTGTGTGTGCTGCGCGACGTGCTACGCGATGAGTATACAGCCAGTGGGAACAGTGAAACCCTAGCTGTACGACGTGCGGCTTCTTGGTGGATGACGGGCAACCCCAATCGATACAACAGTGACTCAACGGCGGCTTACACGCAGAATGTTTTGAGTTTCTACCAAAAGCAGCGCACGAATTCGCAGGCTGCGGAGCCTTCTGTTCTGCCCAAACCTCCAAACGTGGGGCAAGTGCCGCGTCCCACCCCTCAGCCTTCCCCTCAATCCTCCGCTAGAGCGTCATCCTCTACCCTAGTGTCCAATGCCCAAGTTGGGAGGCTTGTGGAAGCGTTGCGACTCGCGGCTCAGCAACGTGCACCTGGAAATAATGGTCTGGTCAGTGAGTGGCAAATCTTACCAGAAAATATTCCCCGTTGGTCTAAACAATGTCACACCCAAGAACTGACACCCTCGCAATTTGAGGCCAGTCCTTTGACGGCGCGTGCCATTTTGGTATGTGTGATGCGCGATGTATTCAACGAGCAGTATAAAGCGAGTGGGAACAATGAGTCTTTAGCCGTGCAACGTACTGCTGCTTGGTGGATGACCGGCGATGCCAATCAATACAATAGTGGCTCAACTGCTCCCTACACCCAGAACGTTCTAGCGTTCTACCAGCCGTCATCCTCCGGTTCACAAGCTCAGCAACCTGCTACTCCTCCCAAACCCGCTCCCTCGGGACAAGCCGCGCAACCCACAGCCAGTTCATCTGCTGCCGCCCAGATTTCCAATGCTCAAGTTGGGAGATTTGTGGAGGCGCTACGAGAAGTGGCTCCCGAAACCGACAAACCCGATGACGACCTCTATGGTATTTGGCAAGTCAAAGCAGAAAATATCCCCCGTTGGTCTCAACAATGTCTCGGCAAGGAACTGACACCCGTACAGTTTCAGGACAGTCCGGTGACGGCTCGTTCAATTCTGGTGTGTGTGATGCGCGATGTCCTCAGTGAGCAGTACAAAGCGAGTAATAATGATGAGTCTCTGGCAGTGCAGCGTGCAGCTTCCTGGTGGATGACCGGCGACCCCAGTCAATATAATAGTGGTGCGATCGCAGCCTACGCTCAAAAAGTTTTAAACTTCTACCGAGAGCCTTCTTTTAAGTTCTTCTCTCATATGTAATTCTCACACTTTGACGGCTGAAAAGACCTGCCCTAATCAGGGCAGGTCTATTTTAAAATTGAAGATTGTTGAAATTATTCGACTTTCTCAATCACTACTTTCAGACGAGCAACCAGTGCCCCAATGGCTCCAACGGCTGCGACTACCGGAAATAATGTGGCTGCAATCACTCCACCAACCACGCCAACGGTCAAAGGAATTTCAATCAGGGTACGCCCCTCTTCCGCTTTGATCGTGATTCGGCGAATGTTACCTTGATGAATCAGTTCTCGAACCTTGGCAACGAGGTCATCACCGCTGATACTAAATTCTTCTACACGAACTTTTTCCTCTGTATTAACTCCTGTAGAATCGATAGTTGTTTCCACTTCAACGGTTCTCACTTTTTCAGCGCCCGTTGTTGTATTAATTTCAAGCCACTCGACTTTTTCTTCAGGACGATCTACTGGTTCGTTCATTGTCCGATTCTCCGTAGAGGGTAAAAGATTTAATAGCCTCTCTATGTATAGGATTACCCTTAGGGAAAGCAAAAAGCTTCCTGCAATAGGATGATCTAATCCGGTGAAATGGACAAGTGTTGATTGAGAATTGCCACCCTTGAAGAAGGCAGAAGGCAGAAGAAGGAAGGCTAGTGCAAGAAGGCAGAAGGCAAAGGGCAAAAGGTAAAAGGCAGAAGAAAGAAAAGACTTCAAGCAAAAAGGGGGTTATCAAGGCGGATTTGGTATAACGCCGGATAACACACGTACTCAAGGCGGTGAGTTACAGCACAGGATGTTGCTCAATTGAGCCAAATTGATTAATTTGATGCACTCCCGGCACTCTGTAAATTAATATATTTAGCTAATCAGACGCACTCCATTCCATTAGCCATAAATTAGCAGGTCTGTATGAAGATTTCCCAAAATTGTTTAAGTGTTATTAAAAAATGGGAGGGATTCCATTTAGATGCTTATTCAGACCCTGTGGGTATCCCAACAATTGGGTATGGTTCGAGACGATATCCTAATGGGCAGAAGATTCTGCTGGGTGACAAAATTACCGAACAGGAAGCTGAGGCTTTTCTGAAATTTGAGTGTGACAAGGTAGCTGAAGAAATCTCTAAATTAGTCACTGGGATTTCCCTTAACCAGAATCAATTCGATGCGCTTGTCTCCTTCTCTTATAACGTCGGCATTGGAGCATTTGCCGATAGCACCCTATTGAAAAAACTGAAAACCAATGACTTTCCCGGTGCCGCCAAGGAATTTGAGCGTTGGGTGAAGGGTACAAAAAACGGTGTACAGACGACTCTTCCTGGCCTCGTGGATCGCAGAAAAAGTGAGCGATCGCTATTTGAAAAATCTGATGAACAGGGAACCCCTATTGAGGTTGAGGACTCCCCACAAGACAAGGTTACCTTACTTGAAGGCTATCGGGACGGCGAAAAAAATGTCATCGTGGCTTGGGGGGGTTCTGAAGTTATTGAAATCCTCACTCTGGAAACCTTTATCAAAGATGACTTCATTGCTGTGTTGCAGCAATATAAGAATGCGAAAGAGTTTCGTATCGCACCGACTAATAAGGCCATTCCTCAAGGAAAATCGATTTCAGTTTCTGGAAAAGGACAGCCCATTTCCCAGGTCAATAATCCACCAATCCTGAATCGTATTTTAGTGCGGGGGAGTGAAGGAGATGATGTTAAGGAACTGCAAAGACGGTTAAATGATATTGGGTATGACGGGGGTAAAGTTGATGGCTCCTTTGGTAAGAAAACTGAAGAAGCGATGAAATCGTTTCAAGCAGATTACTTTGGTTTAGCTGAAGCCGATGGTAGAGTTGGCCCTCGAACCTGGGAGAAGTTGTGGGGAGATTTAAGTCCGGCTAAATCAGCTCCGACTGAATCTACTGCGGCTAAAGCCGAGCCAACTGCACCGACTCCAACTTCACCTGCTTCAGGTAAGAATTATCTACGACTCACGAAGACTCAGAGTAAAGACCCTTTTGGGTGCTACAAGTTAAAGTTTGAGTATTTTAAAGATGGACAATTAAAGGATTCACTGGAGGTTTGTTCCGGTTCTCCTTCCAGGCAACTCTTCCGCAAAGGTAACGAAAGTGTTGCCGGTTCATACGAACCACTGCCAGAAGGAAAATGGTATATCGGCAATATTTCTTGGGCTGGTGGTGCAGATAACTATGAGGGTCCAATTCATCAAAGTGGGATTGGGCCAGTCTCCGTTCCTCTGCGGTATGTTGAGCCTGGTCAAACTCAACGAAGTGGGATTGAAATTCATATTGATTGGAACCGCCAATCGAGTGCAGGGACGGCTGGGTGTATTGGGATGTATACAACAGCCGACTACAAGCGATTTGTCAGTTGGTTACGGGAAACCGATCCCCGCGATCTATTCGTGGATTGGGGACTGGGAACTTGTCCTGCTGTCTGAGTCCAAGATGCGTTCAAACATCTAAAACTGACCTCTCCCCCAACCCCTCTCCTACAAGGAGAGGGGAGCAATTTAAATTAGCTCTTGGAATACAACTCCGTATAAGTCCAAGCCCACTTGCAATGAATTGTAGGTTGGGTTAAGCATAGCGCAACCCAACAAATCCCTTTCAAGAGTTGGGTTACCTTACCCGAAGGCTACGCCTACGTTACCAAGGGCTTAACCTAGAATCTATGTAGGCTGCCTCAGGCGTTATCAGCCTACATACAATCCACTAGCTAGAAACGCATCCAAACTCGGCACTTTTACCCAACTACCCGTGTCATGGGATTGATGGGTTAAATCCATTAATAGCTGCGAGTACACCCCTTCTCGGAGTGAGGGGGTGACTGCTTGATGGGCATCAATCCCCCGTACCCACTGATCAACGACTCGGATAAACGGTGCTAGACGCCCATCGGTGTAGTCTTGAGAGAAGGCGAGGCGATGGGGAATTTCTACATCCGTCAGAGGTTTACCCACCGGTGCAGCTTTGAGATGGAATCCATGCACGTAATCCTTCTGATTGTCGCTGCCTAGGATTAAAGTACCGCGATCGCCATAAACTTCAACAAAGTGCCCCCGTCCCTGATACGTCACGGAACTAATGCATAGTTGACAGGGTGTTCCATCTTGCAATTCCAGGAGGAGAAGACAAGTATCATCCGCATCCACGCGCTTGAGTCTGCCACCCTCACTGGGATCGGGGCGTTCGGGAATTGCCGTACTCAGTTGGGCGCACAACCGCCGCACGGGGCCAAATAACCAACTTATGTAATCGAAAGCGTGAGAACCGACAGCACCCAATGCTCCGCCTCCCTTGTCTTTTTGAGCATACCAGTTCCAAGGGCGTGAGGCGTCGGCACGACTAGACACTAACCAGTCAATTTTAATCAGACGCTTTTGTCCCACATAGCCATCGGCTAGATATTCGGCAAACAATTGCCACGCAGGGATGAAGCGAAATTCAAAATCCATCATGGCAACAACTCCTTCACCAGAGGCGAGTTGGTAAAGTTCCCGCGCTTGGGTGGCGGTTAACGTGGTTGGTTTTTCCAGCAACAGATGCTTCTTGGCTTGCAGGACTTTCTTCGCCATTTCATAATGCAGGAACGGCGGGGTTGAGATGCTGACGGCTGAAACCGAGGGTTCGGCTAGGATATCCTCGATGCGATCGCAAGTATGGGGAATGTTGTGAGATTGTGCGATCGCTTTTGCCTGATTCAGTTCGCGGTGATACAGGGCAACAACTTGAGTCCGGGGGTGTTCCTGAAAACCTGGAATGTGGATTTTTTGCCCAAATCCAGTACCGACAACCGCGACACCAATCGTTGGTTTTTGTGTGGTTCCATTGGAATCAGACAATCGGGTGGGTGAGGAAGACATAATCGTTTAAGCTCAAAAATCGGATTTTGAAGGGCTAACAATAAAATTTGTTTGGGTATGTTTAGGGCGTGTCTTGTCAGTCTCTTTTTAACAAACCACAGAGGCACGGAGGACACAGAGGGAAGAATAGACAGGTTGAGTTTTAAGTCTTCACAAGAGTTTGTGGACAGATTCTAGAGTGCAGAACTATTAAATCAATCAAGGGGTACTTTCCACAAGCTCTTTCTTCTATTTCAGATGATTGGCAGGTATGATCCAATCTAAAATCTAAAATCCTATGAGCGAACAGCCATTTGACAGACTTGCCCCCTTCATCCAAAATTACATCTACACCCACGGCTGGACAGAATTAAGGCAAGTTCAAATAGAAGCCTGTCGGGTGATTTTCGATACCGAGGCTCACCTGTTGATTGCAGCGGGTACCGCCTCGGGGAAAACCGAAGCGGCGTTTCTCCCTGTTTTAACTCTCCTGCACCAAAACCCATCGGCAACTGTGGGAGTACTCTACATCGGCCCGATTAAAGCACTGATTAACGACCAATTTGAACGCCTCAACGACTTACTAAAAGAAGCCGATATTCCCGTTTGGGCGTGGCACGGTGATATCTCCCAAAGCCGCAAGCAAAAGTTACTGAAAAATCCTCAAGGTGTGCTGCAAATTACTCCGGAATCTTTGGAAAGTTTATTGTTGAATAAAAACACGGAACTGGTTCGTTTATTTGGGGATTTGCGATTTGTAATTATCGATGAAATTCATGCTTTTATGGGTTCTGAACGCGGTTGCCAGATTCTCTGCCAACTGACACGCCTATCCCGATTTATGCAACAGGCACCCCGTCGCATTGGTTTATCAGCAACGCTGGGCGATTACTCACTGGCTGAAGCATGGTTGCGATCGGGGACTAAAATACCTGTAATTACACCTGAGATTCCGAGTGGGCAACGGCAAGTCCGTCTAGCTGTAGAACACTTTTACCTACCTGACGAAGATAACTCAGCCATCAGCCTTCCCCAAATTGGGCGGCGAGAAGAAGCAAAAAAAAGTCCGGTTCCCCCCAGAATTGGGGGGCTAGGGGGGCAAAGTCCAGCTTCCCCCAACCCTGAGGAGCAAAATTCACTTCTCCCCTTACCACGGGGGGCTAGGGGGGTAAAGAAGAAGCACAACGACAGCATCAGCCCCTATTATCGCTACCTCTTCGACACCAGCAAATCCAGCAAGTGCCTGATCTTCGTCAACAATCGTACCCAAGCCGAATCTGCGCTCGCAAATCTGCGACAAATTGCCCAAGCCGAAGGTTGCCCCGATATTTATCACGTCCACCACGGCAGCATCTCTGCCCCACTCCGAGAAGCGGCGGAGGAAGCCATGCGCGGTAGTACCTCCGCTGTTACCGCTGCCACCGTCACTCTAGAACTCGGTATTGATATTGGACAATTAGAACGAGTAATTCAACTCGATGCCCCACTTTCCGTTGCCAGCTTCTTGCAACGATTGGGACGTACCGGCAGACGAGGCACCCCGGCGGATATGCGGTTCATTTGCACGGAGGATGAACCGTTGGGGGAAGAATTGCTCCCTGAACAAATTCCCTGGCAACTATTACAATGCATTGCCATCATTCAACTGTATGCAGAAGAACGATGGATTGAGCCTATACAGCCAATTCAATACCCTTTCAGTCTGCTGTATCACCAGACGATGAGTATCCTGGCGTCAATGGGAGAACTCTCCCCACCTGCCCTTGCCCAACAGGTTCTAACTCTACCGCCCTTTGCCGCCATCTCCCAGGAGGATTTTCGGCAACTGCTACGGTATCTCATCGATATTGACCATATCCAACTTACAGAAAAAGGGGGGTTAATTGTTGGTTTAACGGGAGAAAAACTTGTCCGAAATTTCCAATTTTATGCGGTCTTTCCCTACAACGTGGAATATGTGGTGCGAGACGAATCCCAAGCCATTGGCAGTATTGTTATACCACCCATACCAGGAAATCGATTTGCTCTAGCTGGTAGAACATGGGAAGTTTTGCAAGTCGATTTGAAAAGAAAAACAGCCTTCGTGAAGCAAGTTGAAGGAATTGCCAGTAGTTCTTGGCGGGGGGGCGGTGGCACTATTCATACGAAAATTTTGCAACGGATGAGGCGCATTCTCCTTGAAACGACGGAGTATCCCTACCTGCAACCTCAAGCAAAAGAGCGATTGAAAGTGGTGCGAAACCTGGCTCAAAGTGCGGGATTAGAGCAGGATAATATCCTCCTGTTAGAAGGAAATACCTGTTGTATTTTTCCCTGGATGGGGACAGTTGCCTACCGCACCTTAGAACGCTTTCTCAATTTCTTCATCAGATATACGTTGGATATCCGAAGTATGGCAGGGGTGTCTCCGTACTTTTTGACGGTTAAGTTAGGGAAAAGTAGCCTGGAACAACTAACGGATGAAGTGAAGTCCTTTTGTAGAAAGGACTTGACAGGTTATGACTTAGCGAGTTCCCAGGAATGCCCCAAATTACAAAAATATGATGAATTCATTCCCAATAACTTGCTGCGCAAAGCCTTTGTTGGCGATTCTCTGGATGTGGCAGAACTTCGAGAAATCATCAG
>NZ_DATNPA010000790.1:0-20433 GCF_036703385.1 Allocoleopsis sp.
CCAAGATTAACACTTTAGACCCATTAAAGTTGCTCTCTATGTCGTCATAAATTGAGGGAATTGACCAATAATTATCTCTGTCGTCGGGGTTTGCATCGTAATTGATAAAGTAGTGTTCACCCGACTCAGAATCCCAATCCCCGTGACCTGCAAAATATAAGATAAATAGGTCATATTCCTCGGTATTTGACAGCAGTTCAGTCAAGTTATTCTGAATCTGTTCTAAAGTGGCATCTCCATCTTGCAAGTAAACAATTTTTTCGTCGGGAACTCCCTTGGCTTGGAAGAAGTTGACGAGTTTTTCATCAAAACGTCCCTCTACCGCATCTGGGAAAGGTGCCCAAGTTTCTCCATGTTCCCATTCGAGAATTCCTACCGCGAAAATCCAGGTTTTTTCCGGTTTCCACTCTTGCTGATTATGTTCCACTGTTAAACATGAAAGCGTTGTCTATTGAACATTTTACAGGTAACTGATTGCTACCGTTTGGGTGGAAATTACTCCCCTTGAAACTTTGAAATTCGTGATGGATAAAGCCTTTGAAATCCAAAATGGGATGTGTGTTTATTCGATGCGATCACAGAGACTCAATGAGGCCAAGTTCACACCCTCATTACTTAGATTCTAGGGACATCTCAACAGATACTTTCATATCCATTGTGGTTGTCTTTTCACTGCTTGGGTCTTTTACACTCATCTGGGAATTTGAACGCACGGACATTGTGGAACTCATGGGCATGACTTGATTCAATGCCATCTTAAGCTTGCCATTACCTTTGGAATTCATGGATTTGAGGTCGATGGATGCACCCGGAGGGAGCCCCTGTTGGTTGATTTTTTGTGACTCTGCCTGCTGTTCTAGGCTCACTTGTAAGGTAGCAACCTTATCTTTTAGCTCGATTAACTCATAGGTATAATTTTCGTTCACAGTCATTCCATTGGCCGTAACCGAGTGAGGAATTCGCCATTTCGCACCAATCCCAACCGCTTCAGAGGGAACGGGTGAGGAAAGTTGCTTGAGTGAATTCACCATTTGCTCAACCATTTTTTTTGTGCTGGGGTCAATATCCGCAGGCAAGTTAAAGTTGGCCTGCTTGGTATTTCCTTGGTTATCGACAATCATCGAACCACGCAAACCGACCAGTTTTTTAACTTGCGATCGCATCGCGTTGACCATTTCTGGTGGAGTATTCTTGCCAGCAACAACATCTGCATCGGTATAGGAAAAATCACTATGAATATCCCCGTTGGCATCAACCTGCTTAACTTCCGACTCCATCGTCGTCTTAATAGATTGACTATCAAGCGTGGGTTGAGTCTGACCTCCTACAGACATTGTCATGTCCCTATGCATTGTCATCTGTAGGGTTTGCTTCGTATTTGCCGCAGGTGTGAAGCGAAGTTGTTGCTTAGGCTCAGTTCCTGCATTAATGAGTTCTACGTTACTCTGTGTAGTAGAAGGGGTTTTTGGCGACTCCTGGGCAAGCTGGGTACTCGTAGATGGACTTTCAGCACTAGTGGGTGTAGAGGTAGACTTTTGGGAGCATCCAGCCATGAGCAGAACGAGACAGCCAACGAACAACGATTTTTTCATCCAATCTCTCCAAAATTTTTATCTTCCACAAATCTTTGCTCGTGAGCGTTCTGTTCAGATTTGTCCTTGAATATTTCTATGCTAGCAACAGCCTATACCAGCTTAGTTGCTCGACAAAATCTCCAGCGACCCGTGCATTATACGCTACTCAGCTAGGCGAGCGCCTTACTTTGAATTAGAGCCTTCATCACTTAGATTGGAACATCATTTCCATGACTGAATTCATCCCCATTAACATTTCTTTTTGACTCTCAGCATCCTTAAAAGCCATTTCCATGTTGGTATGCACAGACATATTGGAGCGAATTGGCAATATTTGATTCAACGCGATCATGACTTGACCATTACCTTGGGAATTCATGGATTTGAGGTCAACAGATGTACCAGCAGGCAGTCCTGGTGGGGTCATTTTTTGTGGCTCTGCCTGCTGTTCGATGCTTACTTGTAATGTAGCAACATTATCCTTCAGCTCAACTAACTCACAGGTGGTAATTTGGTGAAGAGCCATTCCGTTGACTACAACAGAATTAGGAAACTGCCACTTTGCACCAACTCCAACTGATTCAGCAGGGATTGGCAAGGATAGTTGCTTGATGGAATTCATCATTTGCTCCATCATTTGCTTGGTGTTTGGGTCGAGTCCTTGGGGCAGATTAAAGCTCACCTGTTTCGTGTTTCCCTGGTTATCGAGGATTGCAGAACTGCTCATCCCGGAAAGTTTTTTCATTTGCGATCGCATCGCGTTGACCAGTTGCGGCGGCGTATTCGCATCCGCGACTACATCTGAGTTTAAATACGAAAGATTAACGTGAATATCCCCATTAGCATCCACCTTCGTAACGTTTGATTCCACCGTTGTCTGAATGGATGGAGGAGCGGGTAAACGCTGAGTCTGACCCGCTACAGACATTTCCACGTCTATCTTCATGGTCATCTGTGCCGTTTGCTTTGCATTTTCCGCAGGTGCCAAACGAAGTTGCCGCCTGGGTTCGGTTCCCGTGCTTAGCAGTTTCAATTGGTTTTGTGCTTGGGAAGGAGTTTTCGCGGACTGCTTAGATAGCTGCGCCACTTGGGAGAGATTTTCAGCTCTGGCGGCTGTTGAGGAAAGCTTTTGCGTACCTCCAGCAACGAGAAGAACCAAACAGCCAACGAACAAGGATTTTTTCATAAAATTCCTCCAATATTTTTTATTTAACAAATGTTTTTTCGTCCGCTTTCTCTCCAGATTTGTTAGAGAATCTTTCTATGCTAACAATTGATTTTTTCTAGATGCTATAGCGATGCTATTTGATGAGTGTTTTTCTGGGGTGGGAGAAGAGTTGGCGATAAAGGAGCCATAAAATAGCCTTATCCAACCACAGGGAGGACTATAAAGAAAGACTTGATATCCTCAAGGAAAAATAGTGGCGCATGAGCTTGGTATTAGGCATAGATGGGGGAGGAACCAAAACGGTTTGTCTCCTCATGAGGGATACAGGTCAAGTATTGGGACGGGGTGAAGCGGGTGCATCTAATTATCAAAATGTGGGCAAGCAAGCGGCTTTGTGTTCCATTCAATCCGCGATCGCTCAGGCTATTGTTTCCTTAGGTACTGTCCAGGTTAAAGCCATTTGCTTGGGGTTAGCAGGTGTTGGTCGTCCCTGGGATATCCAAGTCGTCCAAACTTTTGTACAACAGTTACAGTCGAGCCAATCTCTGCCTGTTAGCTGGGCATTGCAACCCTCAAATGTTGTAATTTGTAACGATGCATTGATCGCCTTAGTGGGGGGACTCGGTCATACAGTGGGAGTCGTTGCGATCGCAGGAACGGGTTCGATTGTATGGGGGCAAAATTCCCAGGGATGCACGAAACGCGTGGGTGGGTGGGGGCCGATTTTAGGTGACTCTGGCGGTGCTTATCAGATTGCTATTTCGGGTTTGCGATCGGCTCTCAGAGCGTATGATGGGTGTGACTTACCAACCACTCTTGAACCGCGATTTAGAGAGCATCTTGGTTTATCGAGTCTAGAAGACTTGGTCAATATAATCTATCAGCAAGGGTGGAGTGTCCAAGAAATAGCAGCTTTAGCACCCATTGTTGCTCAAGAAGCCACCTCAGGGGATGAGGTTGCCCTTGGTATCCTAGAAGATGCGGTTCAAGAGTTTGTACAAGCTACGCAAGTTGTCATGGATTCCCTGTTTACTCCTTCGCAAGTCATTGAAGTGGTAACTACAGGAAGTGTTTGGCAGGGTTTATCTTTAATGCGTGAGAGATTTGAAGCCTCTGTTATCAAGAGCAAGCCTTTGGCAAAGGTTATTTTCCCTCGGCATGAACCTGCCTATGGTGCAGCTTTATTAGCATTAAAGACCCTCTGGAATTAAGAAAAGTTACTTTTGTGAAAAACAGACTTCCAAATTGTTCTCCCCCCTTTTTAAGGGGGGCCGGGGGGGATCAGATTGTTGAGCCTATTCACGGGAAATTGGTAGCACTCCCGCCTTTATGTGATCTCCTGACTAACTGTTCACTGTTGAAATGAACCACAAAGGCACAGAGTTCCCAGAGCATAGAACCAGAAATCCCTTAGTTCAGCGCTTCCGGAAAACTAACCACTGAGTAGAGCTTCAACAAACTCATAACTAGAGAAGGGGCGCAAGTCTTCAATGCCTTCACCCGCACCAATAAACCGAATAGGCAAACCCAATTGCTTCACCACAGCTAGGGCAACGCCTCCTTTAGCCGTACCGTCCAGTTTGGTTAAGACAACACCGCTGAGTTTTGCCGCTTGAGAGAAGACTTCCGCCTGACGCAGACCATTTTGACCGAGAGTGGCGTCCAAAACTAACAGGGATTCTACCTGGACATTGGGGGCTTTTTTATCGATAATCCGCCGGATTTTGGTCAGTTCCTCCATCAAGTTTTTCTTGTTTTGCAGACGCCCTGCGGTGTCTATTAGGAGTAATTCTGTATTTCGGGCTTGTGCAGCAGTAATAGCATCAAACACCACAGCTGCTGGGTCAGTATTCTTGCCGGGATTGGCAATTACCTCCGTGCCACTACGTTCTCCCCAAATCTTCACCTGTTCTACCGCCGCTGCTCGGAAGGTATCGGCTGCACCAATTAAGCATCGATAGCCCGATTTTTGGGCTAGGTGAGCTAGTTTTCCGATGGTTGTGGTCTTACCTGCCCCATTCACCCCAGTCATCAGCCAGATATTCAGGGTGTCCTTTTCGGGGACGAAAGTCGGGCTATAGGATTCCTGGAGAGGTCGGTCGAGCAAGTCTCGGATAATTTGTTTCAGATATGCGATCGCTTGCTCCGGTGGCAGAACTTCTTCCCGTAATCTTTTTTGCAGGGTATCGATAATATAATCCGTCGCTTCAACACCGACATCGGCCTGCAACAGCAGTGCCTCAATCTCCATTACGGCGTCTTGATTCAACGGCCCTTGACCGACAATCGCCTTGAGCTGGTTAATTAAGCTGCGACGGGTTTTATCGAGTCCCTGGCGCAGTCGCTTGAGCCAGCTGATTTCTTCAACTGAAACATCTTCTGGACGACGCCCCTGCGATGCCAGGACTTGGGCTGACCACATGAACCCTTCATCAAAGGCAAGACCCGGAATGACCTCCCCCTCAACCCTTGTGGTGGCGGCTGGTTCAACGGGCTGAACGGGTACCCTTACAGGTTCAGGTTCTGGCAGTTCAATGGCAGTTTCCTTCAATCGTTCCAGTCGTGCCTGCCGTTCAGCACTGGATCGCGCCCAGATGGGTACGGTTGCAGCAGGGGCTCCTGTCGTTTCTGCTGTAACTGGTGATACAATCTCTGACTCTACAGCTGCCTGTTCCTGCGATATAAGAGCTACTGTCGGTGTTTCTGGGTTCGCGGATTCAACCGTTGCTGGCTCTTGTGTGGGAGAGGCTGCTGATTCAACTTCTGGTTGCTCTTCTAAGACGGGGACTACTGCCTCTACCTCGTCCAAGGCTTCCGTTGCTGCTGGCTCTTGTGTGGGAGGAGCTGCTGATTCAACCGCTGGTTGTTCTTCTAATACAGGGACTACTGTCTCCGCTTCGTCTAAGTCTTCCGTCGCTGAAGATTCTACGGCTTCGGCTTCTGGTGCTGCTACCTCTTCCTGAACGGCGACAGATACAATATCACGTGGTGTTTCGGGTAATGCTTCGGCTTCCGGTACCGTTGCCTCTACCGTTTGGTCAGCCACTTGAGTCGTTGCAGCGTCTTCGGCTTCGGTTGCAGTTTCTACTTCAGGTTCCGTAACAGCAGGCTCTACTGAAGCCGACTCGTCTTCAGTTGTGGCCTCAACCGTTTCTGGTGTAGAGGCTTCCTCCTGAGATTCTGTTGTCTCTTGCTGCTTTTGAATGTTTTTATAAGCTGCTTTCGCCCAATTCAGCAGGTCATCGTCGGCAACAGCGGCTGATGCCTCCTCAGTTGTCTCTTGTTCCTGTTCAACCTGGGGGGTTTCGGTAGAAGTCTCCTCTGAAGACCCGTCGCTATTGCCAAACTGTCGGCGAAACCAATTAAAAACCATTGCACTTTTCTCACACAGATCGAACCCAGGCAACCACAGGGGAATTGCCCTTCCACGTTATCCAACTATCATAAAGTTTTCTATTGCAGGCGGGCTTCCATTTTCATGCGGTCAGTCACGCGGCGCAACACACCGTTGATAAATCGGTGCCCTTCGTCATCACTGTAGCGCTTAGCTAGCTCCACAGCTTCGTTGATGGCGACGCGATCGGGGATACCCAAGAATGATATTTCTACCACAGCGATCCGCAAAATATCTCGGTCGATTCGTGGCAGGCGGTTCAGTTGCCAATCTTGGAGAGCTTGGGTCAAGGTTTCATCAATCTCAGATTGTCTACGGTTGATGGTTTTAAGAAGTTCTAAGGCGTAGGTGCGGACTTCGTGCTGATTGGTCAGTTGAACCATTTCTGGAATTTCAACCGCTGTTCCCAACCGATTGATGGCTTTCTCGGCTAGTTCAATGGCATCTTCTACCATCGCTTTAGCACTACGCACATCGGTCGCACGAGTTTCGCTAGACAGGAGGCGATCGCTCCCACGTTTGAGTTCGGCAGCGGCTGTTTCTAACGCCTCTTGAATTTCTCCAGTAAGGGTGCGAACGGCGGCTAAGACTAGATTATTCATCTGCTGAGTATCGAGTCGCTCCGGCGTACTCGGCAGCTGTGAGAGGCTCAACAGAGCCAGTTCACGGGCAATTCGGCGGGGTTGTACCATAGTTAGGCTCAGGAGCTAAGTAAATTTAATAGAGATTAGATTAGGGATTAGAGATGCAACAAAACAGACTTCTCTTGCCCGGACGCTGGTGTAGTTCACCAAGCTGATTCTATCGTTAGCTAACCCATCTCAGGTCAGGGATGGAGAAGAGTCTACTCCTTGATACTCTATGTGTTGTGGATTAGGCTTCTTCCGTTGGTAACACCTGCCGTCTCAACTCAGGCAGGGGCTGTTCTAAGGGTTTTTTGCTATAGCTGGTTTTGGGAGAAATTTGGATGGCGGATGACGAGGGACTAACAATTCCACCGGAAACGACTACCTTGAAGGCATCCTCAATAGACATAGAGAGATTGATGACTTCGTCTTCCGGAACAATAGCGTACCAGCCGGTTGTGGGATTCGGTGTTGTGGGAATAAAAAGGCTCAACATCGGGCGAGTCATCTGAGATTGAATCTCGCTGCTCATTATGCCGGTCACAAAAGCGATCGCCCAAATCCCTGGACGGGGATACTCGACTAAAACCACACGACGAAACTTTCCATTAGAATCCTTCAAAAGCGTTTCTAATAGCTGTTTTAAGGTTTTATAGACTGCCCCGGCTAAGGGAATGGCCTGCAAAACCCGCTCTCCAAACTCCAGCAACCAGCGGCCTACAATATTGCGTGCCATTAAGCCAATCAGCAGGATACACAGTAAGGGTACTGTTAGCCCCACCAGTAAATTCAGCAGAGTGACCAAGATGGGGTGGAGGTTATCATAGGGATTGATTTGCTTGGGAATACGAGTTAGAAACTCGATCACCCAGCTGGCGATCGTGATCGTCAGCCAGATTGTCGTAGCGAGAGGAATCACTACGAGAAGACCCGCAATCAGGTCGTTCTTTAAGTCCTGCTTTAAGCGTTGGATCACAGAGACACCGACTCTCCTTAAAATGGCTATTTTATTTTTCTTGTTCCCGGCTCAATCACTGGCTTGAGGGAAAGGTAAGCTGGGAAACCTTTGCTTAACAAACCGCGATCGCTTCGCCCTGCCCTTTTGGGCAATCGCCTATGGCGCTGTGCGGTGCGTAAGGGGAGCAGGGAAACTCACCGTTGATGAGAGTCTGAGCCGACCCAACTACGCTTAGCTGCCCCAGTGAAGCAGTATTCTTAGCAGAGGGTTCCATTCCTAGTTGTAAAGCTTGTAAAGAATTGTTGCAAGTATCGACATCTTGGTTAAAATCCCGAATCCTCCACCTCGTGTTCTCGTTTTAGATGTCGAATACATGAGGCTGCTATCCATACCGCGAACTGGGTACCGAGAGCAAGCTGAATAATTTTCAAAATAACTGGTATCAGACTGGTATCAGTAAGAACATTTTAACAGAGACAGCCTTAAGCGTTAGGAGGAACAGAATCTACTGGACAACAAGTGCCTTCCCCCTGGAAATCAGAGTTCTATATTTATAAAAGGTTCAATAGTATTGATTATGCTAAAATTTTCCTAAAAACTAAATATACTCTAATCATAACCAGTTGCCGTCAAGGTAAGAGATTTTATCCAATGGGTAATGGATCATTGCGCTTCGATTTCCCAATCCCCTAATCCCCACGCAATGGATTCCCAAAATTTTCTAGTACCCGCACGGCAATGGATTTTTTGTTGTCACATTTATTTTTTGCCACACACAATAGACTGATTTTATAGTCGTTTGCTAATATGACAAATTTGAGCAGACTCTTTCTACCTCCCGGCACTTCGCAATCCCGACCAGCCGATGATAATGTAGCCAATTGCTAATAGCAAGCTACTCAGACCTGTCCTTAAAGCTGACTTCAAGGCTCCGGTCTTTGTCTGGTTCTCAAGGTCTTGCTTGTCTTTAGTGATTTTGGCTTTCGCGGCATCAACTTCTTGACTAATAGCTTTCGTCGGATTTTGCGTAATGGTCTGCAAGAGTTGTCGGTATGCCTTCGCCTGAGGCTGTTGTTCGGCTGGAACTCGACCACTCTCAATCGCTTGATCTAACTCTGTTAGTTGCTGTTTGAGCTGTGCAAGTCCCTTTGGATCTTTAACAAGGGCAGCGATTTGTTGGGCTCGGCCTTCAATTTGAGTTTGGGCGAGAGTGACTCTATCATTGAGCTGCTTGAGCTCAACATCGCTTTGTTGAACGACATTGTTGATGTGAAGCGGTACCACGAGCAGAAAAATTAATCCCAATAGGCTGGAGAGACACAGCGCCCAAAATCTTAAGTCTTGTATAAGCGATCTTTGCTCTGATGCCGAAGCTCCCATACTGCTTTCAAGCCAATAGCCTAGTAGTAAAAAGGCAATACCTACCATCGGTAAGATGCCTCGGTCAACCAGCTGACCTACATAGGCTAGCTGCCAAGCCCTCTGTCCAGCATTCAAAGGAATAGCCAGAAAGATGTAATCCACCAGGGAAGACACAATCATGATCAGCCCGACAACCTTAAGAGCCAGAGCTGTGAACGGGGAATAGACAGGACTACTTTTCATCGGTTATGTCTCTTGAGAACTGTATAAGCCACTTACAACTTTACTGGGCAAGATGTCCTAGAGGTGATGCTCATAACCGACGTGGGGAGAGTCGGTCAAGAAGAAACAAGGATGGCTCAACGATAGGAACTTGCCCATATTAACGCATTGCATTGGGGAGGCTTGTTTTGGAGAGTCCAACTCATCTTTGAACGTCTCTAGAAAAAAAGGATACCTTCGATTCACCGATTTCTAGTCGGCTTTGTGGTAGGGTCATTTGCGCATTAGCTTCATAGTGGTAGTCTACTGTAGCGTATTGCGAGGCAAAATTAACGCCAGAACCCCGAATGGAGCGACCAAGTCAGAAAAGTAGAGTTTATGAACAAAACGGTTGAAGTTTTACCCGACAAAGAAGCACTCATTCAGCGATCGCTCGAAATCATCCTCTCCCAGATGCAAGCCGCTATTCAAAAACGCGGTCAATGTACGATCGCTCTCGCTGGTGGCGGTACACCAAAGCCCCTATACGAAGCGATCGCCACCCAAGACCTCCCCTGGGATAAAATTCATGTCTTCTGGGGTGATGAACGCTATGTGCCAGCTGACCACCCCGATAGCAATCAAAAAATGGCACGTCATGCCTGGTTAGACAAAGTCGATATCCCAGCCACGAACATCCACCCAATGTCCACAGATGGGGAGAGTCCCTCTGCTGATGCTCAGAAGCATGATGACCATCTGCGTGAGTTCTTCAAGGTAGCCGTAGGAGAGTTTCCCCATTTCGATATCATTTTGTTAGGCATCGGCGACGACGCCCATACCGCCTCCCTGTTTCCTCATACCGATGCGCTGCAAATGACAGACCGTCTCGTTACTGTTGGTAACAAAGATGGTCAGCCTCGCATTACTTTTACCGCGCCCCTGATCAATCATGCCCACTGCGTCATGTTTTTAGTATCGGGTGCCAGTAAACAACCGGCTCTGGCTCAGATATTTGCCCCTGAGGCCGACGCCATGACCTACCCAGCGCGGCTCATCAAACCCCAAGGAGAACTATGGTGGCTTCTAGATGAGGCCGCAGGTCAAGAATTAAAAAAATAAGAAACTTTGTTGATAATTTATTCAATCTGGCTGTTTGTTGTAGTGGCCTAAGTCCGCCATAAGGCTCCAGATATACCCTGAAGAGTTGATGGTGAATAAATGGCACTCAGGGATTTGCTATTATCAGACAGGTTGGAATACCCCGTCCTCCTACAATGTAGGGCTACATCATCAAGATGTAGAGGCAAAGTGCCCCAGGAGACAAAATATAGACCCCTGGGTGGCGAGAACCAGCCTCATCATCAGCTAGGGAAACTAACGGTGTACCAACATCAAAAAAGCATTGGCTGCGCTAACGCGCTGCTTCGCTAACATAAACAGTACCTAAGGGCATTAGGGAACTGGAGCCAAAAGCTCAAACGCTCAGGGACAGATTCACCTCTAGCTGGCTGCTGCAAGAGTAGTGCCAATAAAGGTGGACTGGATGAACTGAGAACCGACCGAGGAAAACTGAGGTTGGAAATCCCTCGCTACAGGAGCATAGCCTTTAGCGGCGGGAGCATGTCAAATAAGGAGGATAAATACTGGCGGCGAGGAGGTTTCTATGATTGTCTGCCCTAACTGCAATCACCAAAATCCAGACGGAGCAACCCAATGTGAAGCCTGCTATACCCCTTTACCTGCAACGACTACTTGTCCGAATTGTGGTTCTACCGTTCAGACAGATGCTAGTTTCTGCGGTCAATGCGGGTTTAATCTGCTGAATGCAGGTGCCCCGATTGGGGCAGCAATGACTTCTGCTCCTAACTCAATTCCTGATGATATACCGGACTTGGTGCCCCCTGAACCGCTTGTGGCACCTGATCCCATGTCTATCAGCTCTCAACAGCCTAACGTGGAACCGAGTTATACAAGTCCACCTACTTCTAACCCCGTAACCCCGCTTCCGGCTACTGTCGTCAGTCAACCGATGAGCTCAGAGGCAGAAAACGAAAACGAGAGTTCTCCTGACCTAGGAACCCTACCCCCGCCTCTCACTCCCGTTGCTAGTCAATCAGCTGCGTCAGCCGGAACGCCCAGTACCCCACCTCCACCACCGATATTCACCCCTGGGGCTGCCAGAACTCAATTGCAGGTACAGTCGGCTTACTTGCTGCACATCCAAGCCAATACGAAGGTTGAGTTACCCTCGAATCTCTCGGTGATTCATATAGGTAAGCCCAATGATCAGATTCCACCTGACATTGACGTTTCGGGTTATCCGAACTCAGAGATCGTTTCTCGAGTTCATGCTGATATCCGGGTTGAGGGAGACACTTACTATATCGAAGATGTCGGCAGCTCTAATGGCACTTACATCAACCACACCCCCTTACCTAAGGGGAATAGGCACCGATTGAGATCAGGCGATCGCATTAGCTTGGGCAAAGGTGACCAAGTGACATTTTTGTTTGAAAGCACTTGATTGGCCTAGTAATACAGGTCTGTGACTTGCTAGATGGAAGCTCACTCTAGAATTAAGGGGTGAGGGGTCAAAGCAAATTGCAGACCGCATTTTTAAGTGGTAGCCTAAAAGTAATAATCTAGCAAAAATGGCACTCCCGCGAGTTGCCTATTTTTGTGAGTCGGACGGGCGACTTCCATAACGCGCACAGTAACTGTATGGGCAAAAGTGGTAACTAGCGCTGGGTATGCATAATTCATATTTATCTAGCAGCCCCACTTGACTT
Source organism: Allocoleopsis sp. (assembly GCF_036703385.1). Classification (NCBI taxonomy): domain Bacteria; kingdom Bacillati; phylum Cyanobacteriota; class Cyanophyceae; order Coleofasciculales; family Coleofasciculaceae; genus Allocoleopsis; species Allocoleopsis sp. The sequence goes on from NZ_DATNPA010000790.1 coordinate 12,076, forward strand.
ATTAGATAATTTAATTATGAAGACTTTGACGCTAACACCTTGCCTCTCGCTCTCTTGTCTCAAGCAGTCGAAAGACCGGAGTGTTGAGCTATCAATAGTCCTCAGCGAAAATAAGTGGAGTGAATTCATAGTATATGAGCTGGGATTCCCTAGAACTTAGTTTGGCAAAGGCGTCAGTTGATTCTCCAACGGGACTCCCGCCCCTGGCAAGGCAAGCGAGTTTCAAGAGTCAAGAGACTGCAAGGCGAAAGTCTTTGAAAGATGTAATATCGGTGATTACTCTGACCCTGCTGCATCCTCTCCAGTCCGTGCCCGTTCAAAGTTGGACCTTTGAGCCCGAATCTGTGATTCGGATTGGGCGCTCGACAGATAATGAAGTTATTCTCTACAGTGCTGTGGTTTCTCGTCATCACGTAGAGATACGGCGTAATGGTTTGGCTTGGGAAATTGTCAGTTTAGGTGCTAACGGAACCTATATCGATGGCAAGCGTATTACCCAAATGCCAGTCGTAGATGGGATGATTATTCGTCTAGCTAGCTCAGGACCGAAAATTCAGATTCACATTGAAGGAGAAATTCCTAACTCGAAGCAAAAAGCTGCTTTAGGAAAGCGATCTTCATCCAAAGTCAAAGGAATAGATCCGTCCAAAGAGACATTTGTCAACTCCAAAAGCACCCAATCAGAAGAGGGAAACTAACCTCTTAGAAGGCGCTCTTGTGTGGAAAGAACGGCGAATCGACACATCGCCTTGGCGTTTGGCGTGTTAGGCGATAGCTAGTAAGTCTACCATTGGCGGATCTCTGACGCACCGTGCAAATTTTGGAGCGATCGCCTTTACTGCGCTGCGAAGCTTTACCCTGAGTGGGCATGGCACTGACTTGACCGCTTGTCGTAAACGATGCGATCGCTTCGAGCACTGAAATCGACTACGAACCTATGCTATGTCCGTGATGTTCGCCTTAAGTTGCGATCGCACTGAGAGCAGAGTTGCTCAAAAAATCTCCTACGCTAGATTCTACAAATTCAACACTTAGGAGCTGGAATTCCCACTATATCTATATTTTGACATAAGTTGTTTAAAGTTCTCTTCGTTATAGTTGAACAAGATGTAGGTCTATATAAAGGCTCTATAAAGCTTAAAGTACGTAGTTTTTTTGTATATATCTAGATTCAAATTATAAATTAAACATATATTTCAGCTCTCATCACAAAAAGTGACCATTTTCGTAAATTATTGTGAACCAGTAATAAGAAGAAATACTACAGACTATCATTTTTATCCGGACGTAAAATATTTAAAGCTTATGGTTAATGAATTAACTTTTAATGAGTATTTACAAACATAAGTTTTCATATAACAATACTTTGTATTTTTTAGATGAAATTTACTACAACTAAGAGTTGAACCATAAGCATTATGGGAAATTTATGAGAACTCAACTTTTGTGGCTAAATACATAAAACCGATGAAAAGCCAAGCCAAATTTCGGTCAAACCCTGGATTCATTGGGAGCGTTTTAGGATTTGCTGCCGTGAGTCTATCTTCGGTAGTAATGGCAAGTCTCTCTATTCATCCTGTTATTGCCCAAGCTTCCGCCCAAGATAACAATCCCCGCATCGCACCGATCCAATCTCATCCTGATGGAAAAACTTACGGTCAATGGGCAGCAGATTGGTGGAAGTGGGCAGCGCAAACTCCGGCAAGTAACAACCCGCTTCTTGACAAAGGAGATTGCAGCGTTGAACAAAAAGGACACGTCTGGTTCCTCGGCGGGACATTCTCCGGTCAACCTGCTGAGCGAAATTGCACCGTGCCTACAGGTACGAAACTATTCTTTCCACTGGTCAATATTCTCTCTAGCGCATTCCAAAGCGATCCTCCTGAGCAGCGCACCGAAGTTTACCTAAGAACGCAAGCTGATAATTTTTTTAAGCAACTAACTCTGCTTGAAGCTACGATTGATGGTGTGCCTGTTAAGAAACCTACCCAATATTTAGTAAAATCACCGATATTCAATGTCAAATTGCCTCCAGAAAATATTTTTGGATTGAATGATACTATAGCTCCAGAACTGCTTCTCAGCCCTAGCGTTGACCAGGGATATTATCTTTTCTTGCAGCCATTGCCGCCGGGAAAACATACCATTACATGGAAGGCAAAAGTAGGTACCTTTGAGCAGAACGTCACCTACAACATTGTCGTAAAACCCGGACGTAATTGATGAAGAGGTATCTGCTGTAAGCTAAGTAATTCGGCATGAAGAAGGAAGTATAAATTTTAGGATGGGTCAGCCTGATGCTAACCCATCCCGCTTATTGCTGTTGGGTTCTCTGCGTCAACCCAATCTACGCGACAATGATTGATTTAATTGAGATACTCGGACAATAAAATGCTGAAATTCTTCCCCAGATTCATAACTTGGTGGCTTTTTTTAACTTGCATCTTTCTAGGAGGAATAGGCATTGGTTTACCAACTCATGCATCTGAAGAATCGACACTCCTAGCTTCTCAAGTTAATGAACCCTTTTGTTATCTCGAAATGAGTGATGGTCGTATCCTTAACTTGAACCAACTATGCATACCCAAGACACTCACAGCTATTCAGCAGCTTCTGACAACTAAGCAATGCCAAGGTTGTAATCTGCAACGGGCTAACTTAGCAAATGTTAATTTAAAAGGAGCGAATCTATCAGGTGCTGACCTTTCAGGGGCTAACCTCTCAGGCACAAATTTAACAGGAGCCAATATCAAAGGGGCTATTCTACGGGGAGCTAACATTAAGAACACCGTGATGCCGACTGGGGTTATTTTCCGGCGTTCTATTCCTTAGTTGTACCTTTATCTCAAAGAAAAGACAAACTGTGTTGAAGCACCAAATGTAGAGCCAACAAGGTTTAGGGTGATTACCATCCCCGTGATTAGCCTGAAAAAGCGAGAAAATGCGATCGCATGGCTCACCTCAACCCATACTATGCGATCGCTTCTGAATTTAATGGCGATAGGATGGGTCTTCGCGATCGAGCATTCGCATTAAAGCTGTCCATTCTAACTGACCAAGATTTTCGTCCTCGATATTCTGTTGTAGTGCCGCATGTTCGCAGACCGACTCTGACGGAATAATCAGTTTTGTACTTGCAGATTGTGCCGTAATTTGAACTTCACAGGCTCGGTCTAGATAGTACATTAAGAAAAATGTTTCAGGGATTGTTCTACCAGCTGTTAAGAGTCCATGATTGCGTAAAATCATGACCTTCTTATCACCTAAATCTTTAACTAAGCGTTCCCGTTCATCCAGCTCCAGCGCAACTCCTTCATAATCGTGATAGGCCACTCGGTTGTAAAACTTCATGGCAAACTGTGAAATGGGTAAAAATCCACACTCTAAAGCAGAGACGGCTATACCATAACGAGTGTGGGTATGGAATATGCAGGTTAGGTCTTCTCGTGCTGCATGGATAGCACTGTGGATAACAAAGCCTGCCGGATTCACAGGCCATTCGCTCTCACCAACAATGTTTCCTTCAATATCGATCTTAACCAAGCTTGAGGCGGTAATTTCGTGAAACATCATCCCATAGGGATTGATGAGAAAATGATGCTCTGGCCCTGGCAAACGCACAGACAAGTGAGTGAAGATCAGATCGGTCATCTTAAACTTATCGAGCAAGCGATAAGCAGCAGCAAGTTGAATCCGTAACTCGCGTTCGTCTAAATCTGCCTTTGCCTTGGGTGCATAAAATTCTAGGGTTAAATCAATGGGCTGTGCCATAATCACTTCTTTTTGGATTGGCTGATTGACATTATGCCAAATTTAACCTTTTAGGGTGCCTTCCAAACCTGAGTTCAGTACCTGGAGCCAAAATTCGCTGATTTTGTGAAAAATTAATCAAGTTCTTGCGTAAAAGAACAACCAAAGCCTGATAACACTAGAGGTACCGCCTAAACAGGGATGGATGCGATCGCCTACAGTACATCACTCTAGGGGCGATCGCTCTGGGTGTCTTGAAGGGTGCCTCGAACACAGGTTTAAGTGCCAATTAAATTTTCATAACTTAGAGCTAGGCAGCACAGAGGCTTCCGGGTTAAGGTGATGGGAAATTTAGTAGGATCACGATTCCTGCGCAAGATTCTCCTAGCAGGACACTCAAACGCCTGGACAAAACAGATATAACACTCCCAGCTCCTAGACATTGAATTGGCGCTTTGGGAATCGCATCAGCTCATATTTTTGGATTGGGTGAACGCCTATGAGTTCTCAAAATGATCAAGAAGACGAGTTTCAGCGCCTAGAGCGAGAGCTTCACGAACGAGAGCGAGCGATTCGGTTGCGAGAAATAGAGGCTGAAATCAATGAACCACAACCACCTCTATATCAAACCAAAAAGCATCAGCCGCCTGAGAGTTCTCTAAAACAGCGGTATGGGCAACTGGTGAACGTTGGAAAATTTCTAGCCCTTGTCGTTGCTGTTATGGTGGCTTTTAAAATAGCCTCTACCCTTGCCTCGGTAATTCTTGTGGGAGCAGTGGCTTGGGTGGCTTACAAACTATTTTTAGAACGCGATCGCTCCAAACGTTCCAAACGTTAACACAATATGTCTGGTTATCGAGGGGAGCGACTGACATGGAAGCCGGAAGGTTGCTGAACATCTCTTGATGGAGAGTCGGGATCCTAACGGTTTCCCGCTTTTAAGCCCAAGAAGCCCTCAACGGCAGACTCGTCTGAATTCCTTGCTCTGCATTGCCCAATCATCAAAGGTTATCAGGTGATAAATATGAGCTATATCGTTGAAACTGACAGTTTTATCAATGATTTAGAGCGAGTTGCAAAAGTGCGCTCCGAGGTGGCTAGTTGCCTGAGTCAGATGTCTACCACTTTAGATCAAGCCGAATCAGAGGGGAAAAATGCTTCCGGAGAATTGGGTTTAGCGGCAGAGATAGAAGACCTGAATATTGCTAGTAAAAATTTACGTCAAGGGGTTTTCCGGCTCCTCGTTTTAGGGGATATGAAACGGGGAAAGAGTACTTTTGTGAATGCCTTAATTGGTGAAAACTTGTTGCCCAGCGATGTAAATCCTTGTACAGCGGTGCTGACGGTTTTACGATATGGTCCTCTCAAAAAAGTAACGATCTACTTTAAAAACGGCAAACGTCCCGAACAACTAGGTTTTCAAGAGTTTAAGCAGCAATATACCATTGCTCCCGATGAAGCAAAACAGCTAGAACAAGAGAACAAACAAGCCTTTCCCAATGTTGACTATGCTGTGGTTGAATATCCCTTACCCTTGCTGGAGAAAGGCATTGAAATCGTAGATAGTCCGGGGTTGAATGATACGGAAGCGCGAAACGAACTCTCTCTGGGTTATATCCATAACTGCCATGCCATTCTATTTATTCTCAGGGCATCTCAGCCGTTGACGCTTGGGGAGCGTCGCTATCTCGATAATTACCTCAAAAATCGAGGGTTAACTGTTTTCTTCTTAATCAACGCTTGGGACGAAATTCGCAAAGAAATGCTCGATCCCGATGATTTAGAAGCTATTCAAGAAGCGGAGAATAAAGTGCGACAAGTTTTTCAAACCAACTTGTCGGACTATTGCCAGGTGGATGGGAGAGATGTTTATGAGGAGCGAGTCTTTGAACTTTCCTCCTTGAAGGCGCTGCGTCTCAGGTTGAAAAATCCTCTCGAGCCGCTGGAGAAAACTGGCTTTCCAGAGTTTATGGCAGCGCTCAACACATTTTTAACTAAGGAACGGGCGATCGCAGAATTGAGGCAAGCGAGAACCCTAGCACGGCAAAGTCACACTCGCGTTCATGAAGCGGTTGAACGACGATTACCTCTACTAAGTCAAGATGTCAATGAATTGAGAGAAAAAATTAACACTCTTGAACCTGAATTTAACCAACTTGCAGATATTCGTGATCGCTTCCAAGATGAGATTCGAGGAATGCGCGACAATAAAGCGAGAGCGATCGCAGATTCATTTCGTAACTACGTGTTGAACTTGGGCGACACGTTTGAAACCGATTTTGTCCGCTATCAGCCGACCCTTGGTTTCGTCGATTTCTTGCAAAAGGGTAAACGAGAAGAGTTTAGTTCAGCCTTCAGGCAAGCCTTTGAGCAGTACATCAATGACAAGCTTTCTGCCTGGGAACTCACCGTCGAACAAGAGATGAACGATGCCTTCTCTCAACTGGCAAAAATTGCAGCCAACTATGGTGCCTCCTATAGCCAGGTTACTGAGCGGATGAGTGAAAAGTTAATTGGGCAAAAGATATACGCTCCAGCCGTGGGTGAGGAAGAAAATGCACCCGCTTGGGCTAGTTGGGCGATGGGTTTTTTACTGTTATCTACAGGGAACGTGGCTGGTGTAGCACTCGGAGGAGCAGGTTTTGATTGGAAAAGTATCCTGGTCAATGCTCTAGGCGTGATTGGTATCTGGGGGTTTTTAACCGTTTTTTCGGTTCCATTGATTGGTCTTACAGGGCCGTTAGGCATTGCACTTTTAGGGTTGGGAGTTGGTGCAGTGCAAGCAGAGCAAGCTCGTCAAGAATTGATTAAAGCTACCAAAAAAGAGTTTGTGAAGCATCTTCCTAAAATTGCGCAAGAGCAATGGTCACCCATTAACCAAGCGATTAAAGATTGTTTCGACGCCTATGAGCATGAAGTGACCAAGCGCGTGAACAATGACATTAAGGCTCGGAAAGCGGAGTTAGATAATCTGCTCAAGCAAAAGGGTTCCCAAGAGTTTAATCAGGATGCTGAGTTAAAGCGTCTAAGAAGTTTAGATGCTGATGTGTTAACCCAATGTCGGGGCATTGAGTTTATCTATGAGTGTTTAATCTCTTCTCCTACCTAAAGAGTTCCGAGTAGACCTTTAGTGTAATTAGCACTGAAAGTCTACTCCAAAAAATAGGCAATAAATCGAGTCATTCACTAAGGAATCTAAATGAGTTATAAAATTGAAGCTGACAGTTTTATCAATGATTTGAATCGAGTCACTCAAGTCCGTTATGAGGTGTCAAATTGTCTAACTAAAATAGCTGAAACTATCGGTCAAGCTGAAACTGAGGGGAAGCAGACTTCTGGCGGACTAGGGTTAGAGGCAGACATCGAAGACCTGACGATCGCAAGTAAGAATCTCCGCAGTGGTGTATTTCGCCTCCTGGTTCTGGGAGATATGAAACGGGGTAAAAGCACCTTCCTCAACGCCTTAATTGGAGAGAACTTATTACCCAGTGATGTCAATCCCTGTACGGCGCTGCTAACGGTTTTACGCTATGGCCCCCAGAAGAAAGTATTGGTTTACTTCAATGATGGGAGAAGTCCAGAACAGCTAGATTTCCAAGAGTTTAAGCATAAGTACACCATTGACCCCGCTGAAGCCAAGCAACTCGAACAAGAGAAAAAGCAAGCTTTCCCAGGGGTTGAATATGCCGTGGTTGAGTATCCCTTACCCCTGTTAGAAAAGGGGGTGGAAATTGTTGATAGTCCGGGACTCAATGATACAGAATCTCGAAATGAACTGTCTTTAGGTTATATCAATAATTGCCATGCCATCCTTTTTGTGCTAAGAGCTTCACAGCCTTGTACGCTTGGGGAACGCCGTTATCTGGAAAATTACATTAAAGGTCGGGGGTTAACGGTTTTCTTTTTAATTAATGCTTGGGATCAGGTGCGAGAGTCATTAATTGACCCGGATGATGAGGAAGAACTGCAGGAAGCAGAAGAGAAATTACGCCGAGTTTTTAAAGCAAATTTGGCTGATTACTGCCTGGTGGATGGACATAATGTTTATGAGGAGCGAGTCTTTGAGATTTCTGCGATTAAGGCACTGAGAAAGCGGATGAAGGATGCTTCGGCTTCTTTAGCAGGGACGGGGTTTCCGGAATTTATGGGCGCACTCAATACATTTTTAACGCAGGAACGTGCGATCGCAGAATTGCGGCAAGCAAGAACCCTGGCACGCCAAACGTGTACCCATACCCAAGAAGCGATCGCACGCCGTGTTCCTTTATTAGAACAGGATGTCAAGCAACTCAAGGAACGGATTTTTTCAGTTGAACCCGAATTTACCAAACTTGTCGATATCCGCGACCAATTCCAAGCTGAAATTCGCTCTACCAGAGATACTAAAGCGAAAGCGATCGCAGATTCGTTCCGTGCCTATGTTTTAAATCTGGGAAACACTTTTGAAACCGATTTCCTCCGCTATCAACCCGAACTTAGATTACTAGATTTCCTCAGTAAGGGGAAACGAGAAGCCTTTAATACGGCTTTGCAAAAAGCATTTGAACAGTACATTACCGATAAGTTTGCGGCTTGGAGCCTCACAGCAGAACAAGAGATGAATGCCGC
>NZ_DATNPA010000791.1:0-8599 GCF_036703385.1 Allocoleopsis sp.
AATTGTGGGATGTATTAACCTGGGAACAAGGTGCAGCACTGCTCAGGAATTCTGAGTTACTCAATCAACTTTTAGTCATCCCTCCCAGGAAAGTAGAAGCGGCTCAAAACGTAGCAAATACTGACACTAAGCTACAACAACTAAAAGAGCCTCTTGTGAATGTGGGGCTTTGGTTACGGGATGAAATTGACGAGTTTGCACAGACACTTTCTTGGGTGCTGCTACCAACGTTTGCGCCAGAAGCCGTTCCGTTGCGATCGCCAACTCAAGAATTAGAAGTCATCCTCAAACAGCTGGAACGCACTGGAAGTAATATTCCCTTGGTAGCGCGTGGTGCTTACTCTGACTTGAAGTTAGCAGAAAATGCCTTACGTCTCTATGCTGTTACCTGGCCTAGATTATCTCCGGAAAATCTCCCAGCCTGGACATTATTATTAATCTTAGGAGCTACGCCCGGTACAAGTCTAGTCGGTGGCGTGAAACTGCTCCTGAGTGACGAAAGCCATGTTTTACTCGAACGGATACTGGAGCCGAATACTGATGAAACTTATCTTTATGCTCAGGTAGCAGGGACATGGGATGAAGCGTTTACAGTTACCATTACCACTAAGCAGGGGGAATCGCTGACTTTGCCACCATTTGTTTTTTCTCCTGAGCAGGGTTGAAGGTTGAGAAGTTGAAGGTTAAATGTTGAGAAGACAACCTTCAACCTTCAACCTTCAACCTTCAAACCTACCCCTACGGGGAACGCTACGCGAACAACCTTTAACCCTTTGACTAATGACCACTTTCTACCTGAAGGTGCGGCTGTTTAATCAAACCTGTGTATTTGAGTTGTCTTGGGGTCAAGGACAACAACTTTCAGCTACCCTAACTTATCCAGAATCTTTGACAGCGTTCTATCAAGAGTGGCAGCGAGTCTATCTTAGTTATTACAAATCCGGGCTCCGAGGATGGATAGAAGCAAGTGGCAGCGTTACGACTCCTCCGATTGATTGGCACGCGAAGCTGGTGCAAACCGAAGCTAAATTATTGTCTGAATTTCATCACTGGTTGCGAAGTGCTGAGTTATTTGAAATTCGGGCGACAATTGCTAAGAGTCAAGGGATAGGCGGAGGTTTAATGGCTAAAGAAGCTGTTTCCTCAGTCACTCCACAATTTCAAACTCGCCGGTACAGGAGTCAGGAGTTAGGAGCTGGCAGTCAAGGTTCAACGGTTAATGTATTTCTCACTTGCGATTCTATTGAGTTAGAACGCCTTCCTTGGGAAGCCTGGGAAATTGGGGCGGAGTTTCCTATGTTCGGAACAATTCGCCTTGCCCGTACTCCAGTTGAGATTCGGCAAGAAACGGTGCCAAGTCGGAGAAAGAAGGCAAGAATTTTAGTGATTTGGGGAGATGATACCGGACTCAATTTTCAAGGCGACAAACAAGCTATGCGATCGCTCTCTCGAATCGCTGAGATCGAGTTTGTGGCTTGGCAACCCGGAGTAGACATTGCGGAATTCAAAGATAAAGTCTCTGCGGCTATTGCGGATGAACGCGGCTGGGACGTGCTGTTTTTTGCCGGACATAGTCATGAAACGACGATGACAGGGGGAGAATTAGCGATCGCACCGAATGCCTCCATGTCAATTTGTGAGATTATCCCTCAACTTTCCTTAGCCAAACAGCGAGGGCTACAGTTTGCTCTGTTCAATTCTTGTAGTGGTTTAAGCCTTGCCAGTTCACTGATTAACTTGGGGTTGAGTCAAGTGGCAGTGATGCGGGAACCCATTCACAATGCTGTAGCACAGGTGTTCCTGTTCAAATTTCTGCAAGGATTGGCGGAATATAAGGATGTGTATGATTCCCTCCTTGCCGCTTGTCAGCATCTTAAGGTCGAGAAGAATCTCACTTATCCGAGTGCTTACCTGATTCCTTCGCTATTTTGCCATCCGGATGCGGTTCTGTTTCGGATTAAGCCATCTGGAATTAAGGAAACGCTGAAGCGAATTTTACCCACTCCCAAAGAAGCGATCGCACTTTCGGCCTTAACCTTACTCAGCTTATCGCTCCCGGTGCAGGATTTTTTATTAGAGCAGCGAGTCTTCACCCAAGCCGTCTACCGTCAGGTAACCCGACAAGTTCCTGCGGCTGCGCCGCCACCCGTGCTACTGGTGCAAATTGATGAAAAGTCGATCCAAGAAGCAAAAATAGCTGACCCCAAACCGATGGATCGCAAGTATCTGGCGAGTTTGGTAGATAAGCTTTCGGCGCTAAATGCCAGAGTGATCGGGATTGATTATTTATTAGATCGCCCACAGGGGGAAAAGGATAGAATCTTAGCGCGATCGCTACAATCGTCTGTAATTCGTCAACCTCACCCCACCTGGTTTGTACTCGCCTCAGTTCGGGATGATACCGCAGGATGGTTGACAGCACTACCGGAAATCGCGACACCGAATTGGAGTTTACAAGGTTCTATTAACCTAAATCACGGGTATGTGGGACTGGTGCCGGAAGGGGATGAGGCTACTCAAAAATTGCCCTTCGCTTATTTAGTAGCATTGGCTTATGAGCTGAATCGAGAGGTAAAAACTTCAACTTCAGAATCCCCCCAACCCCCCTTATTAAGGGGGGAGCCACAGAAACTACCACAAGTTTTACCCCCCCAACCCCCCTTACTAAGGGGGGAGCCACAGAAACTACCACAATCTTTTACCCCCTTTTTTAAGGCTACGGTGTACACACATCTCGTAAATTCTCCTCACGATGCTGCATTGCGCCCCCCTAGCCCCCCAATTTTGGGGGGAACCGGAGTTCAAAGTCCCCCAGAATTGGGGGATTTAGGGGGCGAGAAAGACTTGTGTGTACACGGTAGCCTTTTTAAGGGGGGCAAGGGGGGATCGAACGGTATCAATCCCCAACTCAATAGCCAAACCGACTTTTTCTCCCAACTAACCCGTTATCTCCACCAAGAGAAGAGACTCGACTACAGAAGTGTATTCTCCCCTCTAGCGCAACTTCAGCCCATCACCAACTTTTCCTACGAGTGGGGTCAAATGTGGTTGCACCCAATTATTGACTTCTCCATTCCGCCCAAACAAGTCTATCAGCGTATTCCCGCTTGGCAGCTATTAGAGAGCAAAGCTAATTCTCCCCAATTCAGCCATCTTCAGCAGCAGGTTGTGATGATTGCAGCTGGGGGATATGGAGAGGCTGGGGTATTTCAGGAAGGACAAGACAATTTTCCCTTACCTGCTGCTGTGAGTTATTGGTTCCAACAAGCTAATCCTCCTGTACCGTGCCGCCGTTTTACAGGTGGGGAAAGCCATGCCTATATGATTCACCATTACCTAAACCGAAGACTGGTAGTGCCGATTCCTGATTTATGGCTGATTGGGGTAGCGGTGTTGTTGGGGAAGAGCATGGCGCTGGCAATGAAGCCGCGTCAGCAGCGCATCCGGTGGAGAATGCTACTCGGTGGCACGGCGGTTTATGGATTAGTCAGCTTACAACTGTATATTTGGGGGGCACTACTGTTGCCTTGGATTTTCCCCTCGGTAACGTTTTGGACTTATGCTCTGCCAGGGCTTTTGAGGAAAAAATCTGATGCTTCAAGGGGAATAGGGAGTAGGGAGTCGTGAGTAGGAAGTGCGTTGTTTTCTATTCCCGATTTCCGATTCCCGACTCCCTGTTCTCTTCTCACGACTCCCTACTCCCCAAACCGAAGGTTTTTGTAACAGCCTTGAGATCAGGGCTGAAGAGATTGGCTGGTGCTTGCGACTCCAGTCAAGCCAACTCGATAAAAGTTTTGTAAACTCGGCTTAATTACCTGCGTAATTTATGATTCTGGAGCTGATAGCTAAGAAAGTGGGAAGATGGCTTCTTGCTACTCCTAATCAATCACGGTTCTAGCCAAAAAAAGTGATTCCCAAGCTTAGATCATGTCCGCTCTCTAGAACCACACTAGGCAGGAATTTATAGTGAGCAATGCGAATCCTCTTAAAGTAGGCATCCAATCGATCGCTACAAACATAGTTTTGAATTTTGACAAAAGTGCATACCTCAATAGCCGTCAGAGCTATAGCTAATTAGGTAAGCGATCATCTTACCCGATGAGGATAAAAACTAAATGACTTAGGCAAGCTTTTCAGAACTCGCAAAACTTGATTATCTCAACAGGCTCAAATCTCTAATCGCTCCCTCATTTTTTAGATAAAGACATCACGGCTCAAGCCAATCATCAACGGAATCGGGCGGTGGGGAGTGCTGTATCTGGCTGCAATAAATTCTTTACAAATTGGGGTCTTAATCATGTTGAAGCCGTTTCTCAATCGTTGCACCTTAATGGCTTTGTTCGGTACAGTTGCGGTGATAAATCTTACCGCTTGTAGCAACAAAAATACTGCCAAGCTTTCCAATCCAACAGCAAGTACAGCCTTAACGCTTCCTGTTGCCACTGCGGCTGAGCCACCAGTGAAACCCCAGGAACCCGCCGCATCGCCGCCGGTGAAGCAACCCCAACCTTCTTCAGGCAGTGATAGCTACCAACAAGCAATAGATATTGCCACAGGTGCGGTTACCATCAGTCAATCAGCTCAGGGTCGAGCGGATTGGAGTTTAGTGGCTAACCACTGGCAAAAGTCTATTAATTTGTTGAAAGCCGTTCCTGCATCGAATCGCTACTATAAAACGGCTCAAAAGAAAGTGACTGAATATAAAGGTTATCTGGCAGATGCGAATTTAAAAGCCACACCAGCGCCGTCAAAACCCTGCACCGGTGAAACCAATCCTGGGTTTTTCTCCATCCCCATCAAAGGCAGACTCGATGGCACTCCCATTGTTGAAGTCACTTTCAATGACCATCAGAAATTTGACATGTTGTTTGATACGGGTGCTTCCAAAACTCTAATCACTGAAATGATGGCAGCTTCGTTAAGATTGCCAGTGGCAGGGATAGGAACGATGCAGGTTGCCGATGGGTCTGTTGTAATCATGCCCATTGCCCTGGTTCAGTCCCAGGAAATTGATGGTCGTTTCCGGATGGATGTACCAGTGGCTGTCGCACCCGAAGCAGCAGAGTTCGGTCTACTGGGACAAGATTTCTATAAAGGCTATGATGTCGCGATAAAAGAAGATGTGATCGAATTTCGTCGCCGGAGTTCCCAGCGATCGCATTCGGCAGCGTCCAAAGAGCGATCGCACAATCAGAAAAAGGCTGCCTGCTTAGTTGAGAGTAATCCCAAGTATTTCACCGTGCCTATCACAGGGCGAAAACATAACATCCCCATTGTTAAAGTCACCTTCAACGATAACTATACATTTCCCCTGTTGTTTGATACAGGTGCTTCGGGTACGGTGATTACCCTAGAGATGGCAGAGAAAATGCGCTTGATGCCTGTAGGCGTCACTAATGCGCAAGTTGCAGATGGTTCAGTAGCAAGCTATGTTGTTGCACAAGTGAAATCCCAAAAAATTGCTAGTCGCGTTAAGCGGGATATGGAAGTGATGGTTGCACCAGCCGCGATGGATGTTGGTTTATTGGGACAAGACTTCTTTGAAGGTTATAACTACACTATCCGAGAAAAGGTCATCGAATTTCGTCGCCAAGAGCCCTGATGAGTCAGGCAATCCTTATGAGGAACATCTCCAGACGCTGACCCTATGGGTACAGCGCTGGCTTCCGGAACCGAAGATTTTAAAGCGGCTGCGTTGCTAAGAGGGGAGCGGATTGTAATAGCGTCTGAGTGTAAGGATGCTGGGGGTTGGTGAAAAGTTCGTGAGTTGGGCCAATTTCCACAATTTGACCATTATTCATCACTGCAATGCGATCGCACAAAAATCTCGCTAACCAAAGATCGTGAGTAATGAATAGATAAGTCAGGTTAAATTCTTGCTTCAACTCCAGCATCAGTTCTAGCACCTGGGACTGAACACTGGCATCCAGCATACTCACTGGCTCATCACAGATTAACAGACTGGGGCGGGTGATTAAAGCACGCGCGATCGCCACTCGTTGCTGTTGTCCCCCGGATAAATCCGCCGGATAGCGATTATAGTACTCCTCTACAGGGGTTAACCCAACTCGCTCCAGCATTTGCCTCACCTGACTTCTCGCCTCTGTGGAAGTCGCCAGTTGGTGAATGAATAAGGGATCGGCAATACTCTGTCCCACTGTCATTAAGGGATTGAGACAAGCATGGGGGTCTTGAAATACCATTTGAATTTGACGGCGGATAGCCCTTAAGGATTGCCGATCAAGTTGGGCTAAATTCTGTCCCCTAAATTCAACAGTGCCTTCTGTTGGGCGAATCAGCTGCAAAATGGTACGGGAGAGAGTACTTTTACCACAGCCGGATTCTCCCACCAGACCAAAAATTTCACCTGGAGACAGGTCGAAGCTCACATCATCGACTGCCTTAATTACACGATTTCCCTTTTCCTTAGACAGCAGTTGTTCAATCATATTGCTTTCTAAGGTGTAATACTGCTTTAAGTTTTTCACCCGCAGTAGAGGAGTGTCGATTGTGGATGGGGAATTCTCCCCAGCTTCCGAGCGCCCGATCTGCCCATCTGTGTTATTCTCCTCATCATCAACTGCTTGAATATGCAGTGCGGCTTGTAGGAGCGATCGCGTATACTCGTGTTCGGGTCGCTTCAGAATTGACCCCACCGGCCCCGTTTCCACCATCCGTCCGTTGTACATGACCGCAATGCGATCGCAATATTCCCCAACCATTGCTAGGTCGTGAGAAATCAGTAAAAGCGCCATCTGTCGTTCCTGGCACAGACGCGTTAATTCTTTCAAAATCTGGGCGGAAACCGTGACATCTAGCGACGTGGTAGGTTCATCGGCTACGATGAGTTTGGGATTGAGCAATAGAGCCAGTGCGATCGCCACCCGTTGCCGCATCCCGCCACTAAACTCATGGGGATACTGCGACCAACGGTTCGCGGGAATCTTCACAGCATCCAGTGTCTCCAGCGCCCTTACCTTGCATTGGCTGCGATTCAACTGGGATTGGTGTGCCCTCAAGGTTTCGATGCAGTGTTCCCCAATCGTCATTAAGGGATCAAGTCGAGTCATGGGGTCTTGAAACACTAACGCCACCGCTTCCCCGCGAAACTGACGCAGCTGTTTGGGTGTCAAATCAAAAACCGACTGCCCTGCAAACCTTACCCGCCCCTCAATTTGGGTGGAGTCGGGTAGCAACCGCATTGCCGCCCGTCCCAGCGTTGACTTACCACAACCGGATTCTCCCACCAATCCCAGGCGTTCCCCAGCATCCAAGGTAAAAGAGACATCATCGACTGCCCAGCGATTCATTGTCACCGAACGGCTGTTGGGATAAGCAACCCGCAAATTCTCTACACAAAATAGGGCTTTACTCATCTTCCTTCCTCCGTGGAGACCCACGCTGTACCCGTAGGGTCAGCGTTGGGAGGAAACGGAGGGCAGCACTTAGCTCCCATACGCATAACCATCCTTCTTGTGAATAGGTGAACAAAATTTGTAGCTAATTCCTTGCACTAATCCAGCAGCTGCTGAGATGTTAAAGCTACCAGTAGCGCGAGTTGCTACGCGACCAACGTATATGCCAGTCTTTTTCCCAGTGGTGACAACCGCTTTCACAATGTCACCAGTCTGAAAACCTTTATGGTACTTGGTTCTAGAGCAATGCCTTGAAGGGAATCCGTATTTGTCAGTACGGCATTGCTGTCTAGTCCCGTGCCCACAAGCCTTAATCAAAAGAGGCTTATTCGGCAGATTGTCAAGTCGCTGCGGAGTAGATTCTCCGACACAAGCCGCGTCTAGCCAGTGGGTTTTTTCTAATCCCCTAGAACACCGATTAAATTTGGTGAGTCCCTCTGTACCTACTTCAACGGGTAGTCCCGTATCCAATAAGCGCTGCTTGAGTTCTAGTCGGGTTGCATTGACGGCTGCGGTATCCGCTAGAGGGCGCTTGGCTTGAATCAGGACTTTCTTGAGGATTTCAGGCTTACCTTTTAGGAAAACTTTTATGTCTTTCTCTCCCTTTTTTTGATTGCATTTGTGACACGCCAAAGTCAGATTGGTGATCCTGTTTGAGCCACCTTTGCATCTTGGGTGAATATGTTCAATCTCAAGTCTGATCTCAGTAGCTCCGCAGTACGCGCACTTTCTTTGCCATTTCTCCAACATGTACTCTCTCAGCTCGTATCCCATTAAGGAACCCTGCTGATACTCAACTTTGCTCATCTCTGGGTTACGCATTTTTTGAGTGTCGAAGCGGACTAACTCCTGAGAAATTGCAGTGATATTGCCAACTTTCTGTAATCGCTTTACCCAAGTCAAGATGTTATGAACACGACTCATTAAGCTTGGTGGCAACCCTTTCTGGCACCGTGTCCGGTTCAGAAACCGTGGTTTTCGGTAACGGGTTTTACGGTTGCGTCGGTTGCGTCTCTGGGCACGTCTTGCTGTTAGTGCTTCACGGATCGCAAAACCTCTATGGGTCAGTTCGGCTTTCCAGATAATTATGTTTCCTTGAAGTAACGCCAGTCCGGTAGTTTTAGTACCCGGGTCAATTTTTAGTCGAACTTGCTTGATTGAGAGTGCAGGGACATCCTTTTTCA
>NZ_DATNPA010000792.1:0-3875 GCF_036703385.1 Allocoleopsis sp.
TGCCACGAAGGCGATTAGCATCTTTATGAATGTAAGAAAAATATGGAGCCTGTAGGGACGGGTTTAGGGACAAAATTTGTAGACACAACGACAATTTTCATACAAAACCCGTCGGGAGCATGTCAGGGAGAGCAAGTGGACACCCGCACTGCGTGCCGCTACGCTAACATCCCCCGGCCCCTTCTCCCAAAAGGAGAAGGGGAGCAAGATTCAAAGTCTCTCTCCCCGTGGGAGAGGGAGTTAGGGTGAGGGCTGACAAAGGTGACATGTTCCCAACCCGTCCTTACCCAGAATGTGGGTGTGTTTCTTAAAAACACTGTTAGCCGTCGGTATGCTCTTTCAACTGGAAACTGAATAAACAAGACCGGAGATTTCACCCTTCTACCTCCATAGGAGGGTTTTGCGGGTACTCGGTTAAACCATCATTTAGCTGAATCCAAGGGAGTTTGCTGGATGTCCAAATGTGGAATTGTGGGGGAAACTCGTCAGGTTCATCCAGACTGCCTATATTAACGCCTATATAGTCTGGTAATCGTTCATCTTCATAGGCTAACTGAGAGCCACAACGAGAGCAAAATTCCCGCTTTCCACAGTCGGATGAATCAAATTTAGTTACCTCGCCCTGTAGCCATGCAAAACTTGATTTCTCGAAGAACGCTTCTGATGAGAAAGCTGCTCCAGAAAATCGCCGACAATTTGTGCAATGGCAGTTACCGACCCACAACGGTTCTCCTAAAACGCGATAACGTATCTGACCGCAGAAACATCCACCTGTATGTTCTTTGGGCTGTGTGTTCATGAGGTCATTTCCTTCTCTGTGTATGCCATCTATCGGGATGTTAGGTGGAGATTGCCGACTCAACAATCATTAACCCACACTGCCTTCTAGTTTCAGACTCAGTAATTTATCGGCTTCAGCAGCAAATTCCATTGGCAGATTGTTGAAGACATCCTTACAGAAGCCACTCACCATCATGGAAATAGCATCTTCTTCTGAAATACCCCGTTGAGCGAAGTAGAATAATTGGTCTTCCCCAATCTTGGCAGTAGAAGCTTCGTGCTCCACTTTTGCCGTATTATTTTCCACTTGAATGTAGGGGAACGTGTTAGCTTCGGCGGTACTTCCAATCAGCATGGAATCACACTGGGAATAATTCCGTGCGCCTTGGGCTTTGGGGCCAATTTTCACCTGTCCCCGATAGCTATTTTTGGAGTTACCCGCAGAAATCCCCTTAGAAATGATAGTACTGCGGGTATTTTTGCCGATATGTACCATCTTGGTGCGGGTATCAGCTTGCTGCTTGTTATTCGTTAGCGCTACTGAGTAAAACTCACCGACAGAGTTGTCGCCTACCAGAACACAGCTGGGGTACTTCCAGGTAATAGCAGAACCTGTTTCGACTTGCGTCCAGGAAATCTTAGAGTTGACGCCTTTGCACAAACCCCGCTTAGTGACAAAGTTGTAAATCCCACCTTTACCGTTTTCATCCCCTGCGTACCAGTTTTGGACGGTGGAGTATTTGATGTCGGCGTTATCCAGGGCAACGAGTTCGACGACAGCCGCGTGGAGTTGGTTGCTGTCGTACATGGGCGCGGTACAGCCTTCTAAATAGCTGACCGAGCTGCCTTCTTCGGCAACAATTAAAGTACGCTCAAACTGTCCGGTGTCACCGCTATTAATCCGGAAGTAGGTAGATAGTTCCATCGGGCATTTGACGCCTTTTGGAATGAAGACAAAGGAACCATCACTGAAAACGGCGGAGTTGAGGGCGGCGAAGTAGTTGTCTGCTACCGGGACAACGCTGCCGAGATACTTCTGCACTAACTCTGGGTGTTCTTGTAGCGCTTCAGAGATAGAGCAGAAAATCACGCCTTCTTTGGCGAGTTTTTCTTTGAAGGTTGTAGCGATAGAAACACTGTCAAAAATGGCATCCACCGCCACATTAGACAACCGCTTTTGCTCTAACAAGGGAATGCCTAGCTTCTCGAAGGTTTCCAGTAATGCAGGGTCAACTTCTTCGAGACTCTCCAGCTTTTTCTTCGCCTGTTTGGGTGCCGAGTAGTAGATAATGTCCTGGTAGTTGATGGGCGGATAGGTGACGTGAGGCCAAGTTGGTTCCGTCATCTTCAGCCATTGCTGATAAGCTCTGAGACGGAACTCCAACATGAACTCTGGCTCGTTCTTTTTGGCAGAGATTAAGCGAATTACGTCCTCATTAAGACCACGAGGAATCGTATCGGCCTCAATATCCGTGACAAAGCCGTACTTGTAGGGCTGGTTGACTAATTTTTTGACGGTGGCAGTCATTAGATTTAAGTGTTCTCTCGTGTTCTAAATAAATCGCTTAGGATCGGAGGTGGGTGGTAATAGGCACCCAGCGTTTAATGATGCCGTCTTATAGGCAGGAGCAGTAAAACAACATGTTTGTTGTTTAAGTCTATTGTACGATATATTAACAACAAGGATGTTGTCAAAGTCAAGCTGTACTTTTCCCTTCGCCCTCCACGACAGAGCGCCCTGAAACCCGATGACCACTACTCACCAGTCTTCTACAAAGCAGGACATCTTGCAGTATTTACTGAAACAAGAGCAGACGACGGCACAGGATTTAGCCGAAGCTCTAGAGATTAGTCCACAAGCGATTCGGCGTCATCTTAAGGATTTAGAGGCAGAAGGATTAATTGAGTATAAATCGGTTCAGGTCGGAATGGGGCGTCCCCAGCATGTCTATCAGTTGAGTCGTAAGGGGCGCGATCGCTTCCCCAATCGCTATGATGAATTTGCAGTTTCCCTGTTGGACACCCTGACGGAAACAGTAGGGCACGACCAGGTTAGCTCCATTTTGCGTAAACAGTGGGAACGAAAAGCTAAGGAATACCGCGACAAGGTGGGTATCGGTTCTGTGCAAGAGCGAGTGGCTAAGCTTGTAGAAATCCGCCAAAGTGAAGGCTATATGGCAGAGTGGCATGTTCTAGAGCCTAACAAGTTAAATCACAGCGCTGAGCCTCAATACATTTTAACCGAACACAACTGTGCTATCTCCAACGTCGCCGAATCTTTTCCCAGTGTATGCGGGCATGAATTGGAAATGTTTGCAGCGGTGTTGCCCGATTGTACAGTGGAGAGAACCCACTGGCTGAATAAGGGAGAACATCAATGCGGTTATTTAATTAAATCACGGCGCAAAGCGGGAGAATGTTCCTAGTAGCGGTTCAGTGCGAAGAGCGATCGCGACTACATAGGAGAGGTAGAAATTCATGGTCGAGTCACAGCAACCAACAACACAATTTTTGACCCCGGAAGAGTCAGCGGATGTAGATAAAGCCCTATTGTCTTCCCCTGAGAAGTTTTTAAGCCGATTAACGATTTCATCTTTGCGGCTATTGAAGCAAATCGCTAAAGACACTGGCGTCACGATTGAGGAGTTGACGCATCAGCAGGTGATTGACTGGTTTGAGAAGGATGGGAAGATTCGGCGAGAGCAAGGGATAGAAGCAGCGTTTTTGAAGTGGTGAACAGTGGGCGTAGGCATTGCGTTTGGTATTGAAGTGCGATCGCAGATTCTACGGTGTCTGGGATAGTAGCCGAAGGATAGGATGTCGGCGATCGCGTTTCGTTTCAAAGTGCGATCGCAGATTCTACGGTGTCTAGGATAGTAGCCAATGGAGATGCAGGCGAGCGCGTTTCATTTTAGAGTGGGATCGCAGATTCTATCGTGTCTAGAATTGAACATGAGTGGCTTGGCAGATCAGGCATCGCTACAGCTAATTACCAGTTCTTAGGTGCAGATTGGGCAGTAGATGATGAATTAGTTAATTTCGACTTTAATCGGGCAAAGTGAAAGGCCAAGATAGCGATGCTGGTTCAAAGTTTT
>NZ_DATNPA010000793.1:0-3313 GCF_036703385.1 Allocoleopsis sp.
CGGAGGTGAGCGAACCTGCAACACCAGAGCCAACCGAACAACCGGCTCCAACGCCCAGTGGGAGCGGAGAATGGGTCAAGACGATTGTGGGAATTGTGGGCGTGTTGATGGTGCTAGCGTCGGCAGGTGCTGCTTTATTGACAGCGCAGTGGCTCTTGAATCCTGATGGGTTTAAGCAATTGCACGATCGCTTTTTTAAGTTGGAACAGTTACAGAAACCCCAGTCCACGAGCCAAGCGCCACCTGATTCACAAACGCGATCGTAACCCTTTTTTACCAATCTCCCGATAGGGCAAAGCATTTGTATAAAAGTACCCTGATGTCGCTGTAAATCTTGGTACAAATGCTTCGCAGCTACAATTTGGGATGTTTGTAGTGAGGACTTTAGTCCTCCAAGAGTGGGCGCTGAAGCGATCGCTACCGACATGCTTTTATTCTTTTATAAAGGGTCATCAGCCGGACATTGTGCTTTCTCTTACGACCCGGTTGTCATTAAGTCGGCTGGTGCAAAAAACTTCTCCACGTTTTGTGGTCGAGTAAACGCGATATATTGCTGAGCAAGCGCCGGTGGTAGTAGTTCTATCATCAGCCAGTTTTCCACCCACAACTCAATTACATCGAAAAACGAGTCGCGGTTGCAGCGCACGACTCGCCACCCTTCACGCCGACCAATGTCCTCGATTTGCTCCTGGCTAGTTGGGACAGAGACGGCAGCATGGGTAGCGATAAACCGAGAAGAACTAGCCTTCTGCACAAATGCCACCTGTTCATCCCCATCACCCGGTACAAGTTCAGTTCCCAGAGGGTAAACTTCAATGGCTGAACCGTACTCATCGCCAGGAAAGACGATATAACTACCGGGATTCGGTGGAAAGAGAGCCGCTTTACCGTTCCAGATTTCTGCGAGGACTTCGGCAACGTGACGAGGGTTCTCGGCGGGAATGGAAATGTGGTGGATCATAGGAGATTGATTCCAAACTAGAACTAAACTTGTCAATCCTGAGATAGCAGGCTAAGGCAAAAACCAGCTAAAGCTGGGTTGCTGTAAGCTACAGACCATGGGTCACTGACAGAAAACCTAGGTGGAGTCTGTGCGGATTTAGACTGCATAACCGCTGATTACTTATCAGCTTTAGCCTTGGCATTTATGCAAGAAGTCTAATTTTGACTTCGAGGTGGGATGAACCCAACGAGATGCCAGCCTGTGTCAGATCGATACCTCTGAAGCTCTACCACTTATGCATTCACGTTCATGAGGGTTCTGTTCAGAAATTGAGAGAAAAGCTTTTCACACGGCTAGATTGGTAATGCTTTTTAGCTGAAGAACTAATAAAAATATTGAAGAATTATTTAGATTTGCTATTAATATATAAGAATTCCAATACCACCAACGCTGAAAACTGTCTGGACGCAGCAATCTACCACGAACGGTAAGCGATCGCAAAAATGGTATTACCCCCATTCGAGGAACTCACTCCTCTGTATGAAGCGGCTCAAATTGGTTATATTGAAGGAATAAAATAGGAAGTTGTTCCACTTCAAAAATTAGACTATAAGTATACTAAGTTTACTGATAGAATTCTGAAATTAGCTGACAGCTTTGAATATGAAGATGTAGTAAAGTTAGTTGACCGCTATTTTCTAGAAAAATCATAATTAAAACGGAAATCACGGCTAGGAAGCAATAAAGAGATGCTGTCACACCAGGACGTTGAACCCGATCGAGGCAATGGGTTGGATTTGCAGATATCTCAATTCGATCTCCCCACTAGCTACTCCCCAAAAGCCAAAATTTTGGTAGTGGATGATACCCTCGCCAATCTGAAGTTACTGTCTGATTTTTTGATACAGTCTGGGTTTGATGTCATGGCTGCCAAAAGCGGTAAAACAGCCCTAGCCGTTCTGGAAAACGTTGTTCCAGATCTGATTGTATTAGATGTTGTCATGCCGGGAATGGACGGCTTTGAAACGTGCCGTTACCTGAAAGCTTGGGAAAAAACGAAAGATATCCCAGTCATTTTTATGACGGCTGTTGCGGATTCTTCTCAGCCAATGGAAAAGGTTAAAGGACTGGCGCTTGGTGCAGTAGACTATATCAGCAAACCAATTCAGTTAGACGAAGTTTTAGGTCGCGTCAAAATTCACCTGCACTTACGTTTTTTGACAAAGCAACTCCAAGAGCAAAATGCACTTCTGTCTCAAGAGATTGCGGAGAAGAATCTGATCGAGAAAGAGTTGAGAAAGAGTGAAGAACGTTGGCAGTTAGCCCTCCAGGGTAGCAATGATGGTATCTGGGACCACGATCTCATTACTAATCAGCTTTTTCTCTCTCCCCGATGCCTAGACATGCTAGGGTATCTCGATCGCGAATTACAGCACTACGAGCAATGGGTGAAGCTCATCCACCCTGACGATCGCCCTGGTATGATTGGCGCTATCCAATCTCATCTGCATCGCGAAACCCCACACTATATTGCCGAGTATCGGATGCGGTGTAAAGATGGCACGTACAAGTGGATGTTGTCACGAGGACAAGCCGTTTGGGACAGCAGGGGAAACCCAGTGCGTAGGGTTGGATCGATCGCGGATATCACTGAGCGTAAGGTGGCAGAAGAAGCGCTATGTCAGAGCCTCACAACTAATCGTGCCCTGCTCAACGCCATACCCGATTTAATCTACCGTTGTCATGCCGATGGCACTTTTCTCGACTGTAAACCTGCTAAAACTATCGAAACCCTAATACCACCCAGCGAATTGATTGGGAAAAACGTGCAAGAGGTTTTACCGCCAGAGTTGGCACAGACGATGCTGCAAGCACAAGCACGAGCGATCGCGTCGGGAGAGACCCAAACGATAGAATATCAACTAGTTCGGAATGGCAAAGTCTACAATTATGAAGCGCGCCTCGTCGCCAAAGATAGCGATGAACTGATCGCAATCGTGCGGGATATTAGCGATCGCAAACAAGCCGAAGAAGCTCTGCGACAATCCGAAGCAGGAGAACGAGAAAAGGCGCAACAACTCAAACTTGCCCTGAAAAAATTGCAACACACTCAAGCCCAACTGATTCAAACTGAAAAAATGTCCAGTTTAGGGCGAATGGTGGGAGGCGTTGCCCACGAAATTAATAACCCGGCAAGCTTTATTGCTGGCAATCTCACTCCGGCGCGAGAATACTTCCAAGACTTGCTGGAACTTATCGAACTCTATCAGCAAACGTATCCAGATTCTACACCAGACATTCAAGCTTTCGTAGAGGAAATCGATTTAGAGTTTCTGAGAGAAGATTGGTCAAAATTAATGGATTCTATGC
>NZ_DATNPA010000794.1:0-2637 GCF_036703385.1 Allocoleopsis sp.
TACAATTTGTCCGGACGTGTCGGTCAAATCAGTAGTCAGGGTAATGACCGCTCGGGCGGGTGCTTCCTTAGAATCGGTTGGCACAATAGCGGGAGTGGTCATAACACCACTCGCCATAGAGCCTGAAGCAGCAACCCTATAGAACCCATTTGGGATCTTTGAGGACAAGCTAAGATCACAGAAAATGCACTACCCTGAGCAATGCCGTACTCCAGCAGCTTAACCGATCGAGAGTGGAAACTAATCGAGCCATTACTGCCTCAAAAGAAGCAGACCAGACCACCACGTTGGACAAAACGACAAATCTTGGATGGCATCTTCTATCAATTGAAAAATGGCTGCAATTGGTGCGATCTCCCGAAAGACTTGCCACCCTACTCAACGGTATTCTGGCATTACAAGCAGTGGCGTGCGGATGGGGTACTAGACCGAATTATGGCAACCCTGCATGCCAAAGTGCGGCAACAGGTCAAAAAAAACCCAAGTGGACACGGTTGTTAATCATCGACTCGCAAGCCGTGAAGAATACCTGTAATGCCAGTGTGAAGTCGAAAGGATTCTGTCATTACAAGTGTACCAATGGCATTAAACGCCATCTGGCAGTTGATACATTAGGCTTGCCGTTTTTCACCCATTGCACGCAAGCCAATATCAGTGACGACCAGGGCTTGATTGAACTGTTGAGCCATAACCTCGATTACTTTCGTGCCAAACCTGTGAACATCCCAAAGATTACCATCCTACTCGACCATGGATATCACCCCGATAAAATTACAGCCGAGCTGCAAAAACTCTATCCACAAATCATGACCAAGATTCGGTTTGAGTTAGCACCCAAACCTACTAAAGCTGAAAAAGCGGCTGTTGGCAAAACGGGATTTGTTCCGGTCGCGACTCGATGGGTAATTGAGCGCTCAAACGCCTGGATGGAACGATGTAAGAGTTTAGTCAAAAACTTTGAGCGCACCCTAAGCCATGCGACAGCGAAGCTGAATCTCTGTTTCATCCGACTCATGCTCAAGCGCTTAGCGAATGGTTAGATCCCAAATGGGTTCTATAAAATGCCTTAAAACAAAATTAATAGGAATAGTCATTGATAAAATTTACTCATCTTATGGTCTCCTCCTCTGTTCATTTCTCCGCCAACTCGTTAAAAATATCGGCTTGGCTGCGATAGAGCTGTTCTCTTTGTTGACCGTTAACCCCTAGGTGCGGTAAATTCAACCCGATACATCCTTGAGAACTAACTTCTGACAAAACCTTGACGCAGCATAATTTTTCAGAGAAATTTCAGGTATATGATGACCTGAAATACTCAGTAGCGACTCAAACCCAGCCTGATTATTTTTGAGTTGCAGTTAAACACCTCTTTTGGAAACCACTAAATCAGAGTTTGAGATTGCCGATGCAAAGTGTTGACAGTTTCACACAAGTGACCTTTCACTATCTAAACGGTGAAAACGAAGCTTTTGATATCCCTGTAAGTCCCCAAGCCTTCCAAGAACAACTGCAAGGCTTGCTCAGTCAACCTTGGTTGACCCTACACCTATTTGATAGAACAGCCTTTATTTGTACAGCTCAGGTTGTGAAGGTGGAAGGCAAACCCCCTCTTCACGAAATCCAAGGCGATGGTGTTTTCAACGATGTCCAGCGAGTGACACCCCTGACTCATGGAGCCAAAGCCTAGAAAATAGGGAATGATTCGCTTACCTCTCCAGAATTCATCATCTCAAATCATGCCTACAGTTAGTTTAATTCGTGCTGACTCCTATGACCGCCAGCAGTTACGTGCATCTGTAGAAACCTTGCTGGAGCCCTTGGGAGGGATAGGAGCGTTTGTGAAAAAGGGCAATCGCGTCCTACTCAAACCTAATCTCCTTACCGCAGGGCGTCTCGGCAAAGAATGCATCACTCGCCCTGAACTTGTCTACTGCGTTGCTCAGTTGGTACAAGAAGCAGGCGGTAAACCCTTCTTTGGGGATAGTCCTGCTTTTGGTAGCGCCTGGGGTGTGGCGAAGGCGAACGGCTATCTGCCCATGATGGAAGAACTGAACTTGCCCGTCGTAGAATTTCACGGACAGCGTTACGAAACTGCCAGCACCACATTCAACCATCTGCGACTTTGCAAAGAAGCCATGGATGTAGATGTCGTGATTAACCTACCGAAGGTGAAATCTCATGTGCAGTTGACGCTAACCTTGGGTGTGAAAAACTTATTCGGCTGTGTCCCTGGCAAAATGAAAGCGTGGTGGCACATGGAAGCGGGGAAGGATGAAAACCGCTTTGGCGAAATGTTGGTGGAAACCGCACGGGCAATTAATCCCGACTTAACGATTCTAGATGGTATCATTGGACACGAAGGAAATGGCCCCAGTGGTGGCGAACCGCGACCCTTGAATATATTGGGAGCGTCTTCCGATGTCTTTGGTCTTGATCGGGCGATGGTAGACATTCTTAATGTTGACCCTGCTCTTGTTCCGACAGTAGCCGCTAGTCAGCGCCTGGAACTTTGTCCGGAACTGAGGGATATTGATTTTGTCCACCTGCAACCCAAAGACCTGCAAGTGATGGATTGGAAACTCCCCGATGCTCTAGTACCGATTGATTTTGGTATGCCCCGCGTCATTAAATCCACCT
>NZ_DATNPA010000795.1:0-11957 GCF_036703385.1 Allocoleopsis sp.
GCCCAAGGGATGCGTTTCAACTATGACTTCTGGTATCAGCCGCGCCATAACGTCATGGTCAGTAGTGAGTGGGGTGCACCGAAAACCTACTACCCCGGCTTTGACCTCAACGACGTAACGGCAGGGAACTATGGACGCCAGTTGCATTTTTGGGATTGGTCGAAGCACGAGATTATCCAAAGCTTTGACCTGGGTGAGGATGGATTAATTCCTTTAGAAGTACGTTTTCATCACAATCCCGACAGCACTCATGGATTTGTGGGGGCAGCACTCAGTAGTAATATTTGGCATTGGCATCAGCCTAACGGTCACTGGGAGGTAGAGAAGGTAATCGATATCCCTTCCGTTGAAGTAGAGGGATGGCCTATTCCCGTACCCTCCTTAATTACCGATATCCTAATCTCAATAGACGATCGCTATGTCTACTTCTCCAACTGGTTACATGGCGATATTCGCCAGTACGACATCAGCGACCCCTCAAATCCCAAACTAATCGGTCAAGTTTGGTGCGGTGGTTTACTCGGAAATGCAAGCGAAGTTCAGGGACACAAGCTGCTGGGTGGCCCGCAGATGCTTCAGCTGAGTCTGGATGGTAAGCGGCTGTATGTAACGAACTCGTTGTTTAGCACTTGGGATAATCAGTTTTACCCCGATTTAGCGAAAAATGGCTCCTATCTGTTGCAGATTGACTGCGATACAGAAAAGGGTGGAATGAAAATCAACGAGAATTTCTACGTTGACTTTAGTAAAGAACCGGCTGGCCCATCCCGCGCCCACGAAATGCGCTATCCTGGCGGTGATTGCACCTCTGATATTTGGGTGTAACTACCATTACACTCATCGGTGAGCAGAGGTTGTTTGCACTCCAACAAAACTAAAACATCCCTCTTGTGGATGCGACACTCATGCAGACCTCTGCTACACACTTGGGTCGCGAGGATATTATATTCAAGCCGTTATATGCATGACTACAAGAAACGAGTTTTATTAGGCATATCTGTGGTTTTATTCGCATCTCTCTCTTCCTGTTCGGAGAGGATATCAGAATTAGAAACAACCGATAAATCAATAGCAAGCCATCAAGCTCCATCTAAAACTTCAAGCCAACTTAAAAAAAATAACAATAATCCTCAGCAATACCATCCAAATTGCCAGCGTATCACTTTAAATTTTATACGAGCTGATAATGCAGGCACCATGAATGAGCAAGGGGCAAATTACGTGATTATTTTTGACCCTCGCGCTAAAGAACTAGAGTTCAAAGTGAGTTTGGGTATAGCCCATAACCTTTACGCTAAAGATGCTAAGGGGACATTTCGCAAAGAATATATTCCTAAACCATTTCATGAAATCATTAATGACGAGAATGCACAACTCAATGGCAGAAGACCGATCGCGGCGATTAATGGAGATTATATTGATATTGAGAATAAACCCCAAGGATTAAATATTTCTAGGGGAGTGGAATATTCCGGTGCCTTTAAAGAAAAGCGCTCTTCCTTCGGAATTTCTGGAGGAAAACCCGAACAGCGAAGGGCTACGATTCAGAAAGGGAGAAGAAAGGATAAGAGTCTAAATTACAACGTAGCAGGAGGGAATGGACGATTTTACCAAAATGGTAAATTTAAAAATATTTGTAAGGAATTGGGAGAATATGCCTGTTATCAGGAAACTAGCCGCTCTATGGCAGCGATTACTGCTAAAGGATATGTCATTTGGTTAGTGAATAACTCTTATGGCGAACAAGCGCTTTATCCAGATCAGTTTGATGATGTTCTGGAAGGGATTGCTAAAAATAACTGTTTAGGTAAGATTCAGGAAGGGATGCTGTTTGATGGAGGCTATTCTACAGCCCTCTACTTTGACAACAGAATCTATGTGGAAAATGCTAACCCAATTGGTTCAGTCTTCTTGATTTACCAAAAAGACCGCTAATGGCGATCAGGAAGCGCTGCTGTCAAGTGCAGATGGCACTCTATCGATTGAGACTGAGTTGAATCTAACGTAGAATTTAACAAACCACAGAGGCACTGAGGGCACTGAGGTAAGAGAAAGAGAGAGTGATACGTTTGAATACCATTTGGTATGAGACTCAGTTGCGACTGTAAGAACGATTGGCGTATCGTAGCACCAAAGCGATCGCTAACGATGTATTGTAAGGAGAGACTCTTAAAATGCTGGCTCGCTCAACCTAGAAGATTGGGTTTTGAAATCATTCTATGCAGGTACAAGAGAGAATATTCTTAATAACCATCGTTCTGGCTATCTTAATTAAACTCTATGCTGGCTTGGGCAATGACTCAAAATCAGCTCTGCTCAGAAGCTTAGCATCAATCAATCAATCTCCAACTCAAGAATGTCCCGT
Organism: Allocoleopsis sp.; assembly: GCF_036703385.1. Taxonomy (NCBI): domain Bacteria; kingdom Bacillati; phylum Cyanobacteriota; class Cyanophyceae; order Coleofasciculales; family Coleofasciculaceae; genus Allocoleopsis; species Allocoleopsis sp. Next base: position 2,366 of record NZ_DATNPA010000795.1, read on the forward strand.
TCTTAAAAGTATTGAGCTTACCGCTACGGATAACAAAGGGAATGGAGATGAGCAAGGTACCAATTATATCATTATTTTTGATCCCAAATCTAAAGACCTAGATTTTAAAGTAAATGTGGGTCTATCTCATCAAATTTATGCTAAAGACACTAATAATAAAACCCAATTAAAATATATTCCTAAGTTATTTAGTGAACTCATCTCCGATGAAAATTCAACATTGAATGGGAAACTGCCGTTTGCCGCCATTAATTCAGATTATATAGGTTCTGACAATAAGCCCCAAGGATTAAATATTTCTAGGGGAGTGGAATATTCAGGTGCTTTTAAAAATAAGCGTTCTTCTTTTGGAATCTCAGGGGATAAACCTGAACAGCGAAAAGCTACAATCCAGATTGGCAAGAGAAAAGAGGAATTGCTTAATTACAATGTAGTAGGCGGGAACGGTAGGTTTTATCAGAATGGAAAATTTAAAAATATTTGCCCAGACTTAGGCGACTATGTCTGCGCTGGTGAAACAAGTCGCTCTCTGGTAGCCACGACTTCTAAAGGGTATGTAATTTTTTTAGTCAACAATGCCAACTTAAAGCAAGCCCTTTATCCATCCATGTTTGATGATGTTCTTGAAGGAATCGCTAAAAATTATTGTTTGGGCAAGATTCAAGACGGGATGTTGTTTGATGGCGGGTTTTCTACAGGTCTTCTTTTTGATAAGAAAATATTTGTAGAAAATACTCATCCTGTTGGATCAGTTTTCTTGATTTACAAAAAAGGTCGCTAAAAATCGATTGCTCAAGTCATTTTTAAATCTGTCGGGTGCGTCAAAGAAGGGTAACGCACCATATTTAGGTTTTGAGTGAGTCTCAATAAATTCGCTCTTGGTCTTCCAGAGTTGGCTCGGCGTCCAGTGATACCTGCAAATCCAAAAAATCTTCGATGTCTTCTAAGTCTTCAGGGTCAACGATCGCAAGCAGTCCGGAACCAACCTGCTCAAAAAGCTCAGATACCGATAGGTTAAATTTTCTGGCAATAGTCTCAACTCCATCCCATGCGTCTTGGCTGAGAGTAACTTCGTAGCGTGTCTTGATTAAATTCATTGAACTCACTCTTTTGGTCTCCGTAGTCAATAGGGCATCACGGCGATCGCACCCTCAAGAGTATCGTCTCTCATTGTAGCTCTGTCTAAGCGATCGTTCTTTATTGTAGTTAACTCAGAAGAGCAGCGCTTTTAACGTGACGTTGCGGGCTCAGCAAACGTTCCTGAAGGAAATCTCCCATTATGAAGTTCTATCAGGTTGAATTCATCAATCGCAATCACGCGATTCTCGAAGTTGCCGAAAATCAATACATCCTCGACGCCGTGGAAGCTACTGGGTTACGGTTACCTGTGGGGTGTCGGTATGGAGCTTGTATTACCTGTGCTGCACGATTGATAGAGGGTGAGGTCGATCAATCTCAGGGTGTTGCACTCAAGCCTGCACAGGAAGCAATGGGATATGTTCTGCTGTGCATTGCCTACCCCCGTTCAGATTGTAAGTTTGAAGTGGGTGCGGACTGCCAAGACAAACTTTATAGAAATCCGTTTCAGCAGGGACAGCAGTAGTCAAGAGTTAGACTGTATTTTATCTCTAAGGGTAGCTGACAGTTGAGGGTGGAGACTCTGTTGAGGCAGCAGTCGCTCAGGTAGGCGGCAAATCGCGCTGTCTGATGGCGGCTGACGCTTGGCGCGAGCACTATATATGGTTAACAGCATAAATATGCGATCGCTCATAGTGCAGCAATCGCATTTGGCACGGTACTCACGCTAACCCATCCCTATGGAAAATGGCCTTGAAGCTCAGATATCATCAAGAACCTGAAGTTTGCCGACATGACTAGCACTATAGTTACGCTTCCAGGCTATCGCGTCATTGAAAAAATCTACGACGGCACTCGAACCTTAGTGTATCGAGGGCAGCAGGAGTTAGACCAAAAACCAGTTGTGCTTAAACTGCTCAAGAGTGAGTATCCTACCTTCTCCGAACTTGTGCAATTCCGCAATCAATATACGATTGCCAAAAATCTTGACTTAGCTGGGATTGTCCAGCCCTTATCCCTAGAAAACTACCGCAATGGTTTTGCCTTGATCATGGAAGACCAGGGCTGTATCTCTCTTAAAGACTACACCACTTCCCAGCCACTGAGCTTAGTCGAGTTTCTCAACATTGCCATTCAGATTAGCCAAACCCTAGAAGGACTTTATCAAAACCGAGTTATTCACAAAGATATCAAGCCTCAAAATATCTTAATTAATCCGGAAACTAAGCAGGTAAGACTCATTGACTTCAGCATTTCTTCTTTGTTACCCAGAGAAAATCAGGAGATTCAAAATCCTAACGTACTGGAAGGAACGCTGGCGTATATGTCCCCAGAACAGACAGGACGAATGAACCGAGGGATTGACTACCGCACCGATTTCTACTCGCTTGGTGTAACCTTCTACGAACTCCTCTCTGGGCAACTCCCCTTCCAATCGATTGACCCAATGGAGTTAGTTCACTGCCATCTTGCCAGGATTCCCACTCCTCTAATTCAAGTGAATCCCAGCATTCCTCAGATGGTTAATCACATCATCATGAAGTTGATGGCAAAAACCGCTGAAGAACGCTATCAAAGTGCCTTTGGTCTGAAACATGACTTAGAAATATGTCGCCAGCAAATTGAAGATATCGGCAATATTTCACCTTTCCCCTTGGGACAGCGAGACATCTCTGATCGCTTTTTCATCCCTGAAAAACTCTATGGTCGGGAAACAGAAGTCACTACCCTATTAGCGGCCTTTGAGCGCGTTAGCCAGGGGAACACCGAAATGATGTTAGTGGCAGGCTTTTCGGGAATTGGCAAAACAGCCGTTGTCCATGAAGTCCATAAACCCATTGTACGGCAAAGAGGTTACTTTATTTCAGGGAAATTTGACCAATTTAAGCGTAATATTCCTTTCTATTCTCTCGTGCAAGCCTTCCAAAAGCTGATGGGACAATTGCTCACGGAAAGTACGGTCTCTCTACAAGAATGGAAAACCAAAATATTGTCCGTCTTGGGTGAGAATGCTCAAGTCATGATTGATGTTATTCCCGAACTAGAGCGGCTGATCGGCAAACAACCAACTGTAACAGAACTCGAAGGGGGTGCCGCTCAAAATCGGTTCAATCTGCTGTTTGGAAAGTTCCTCCGAATATTTGCGACGAAAGAGCATCCCTTGGTCATTTTCCTCGATGATTTGCAGTGGGCTGATTTGGCTTCTCTGAAACTGATTCAATTGTTAATGGCTGACACAGATACCCACTATCTTTTACTGATAGGAGCCTATCGGGATAATGAAGTCAGCCCTGCCCATCCCCTCAGGCTGACTTTGGAAGAAATTCATAAGAATAATGATCACCGAGCCACCTGCCCTAAAGTAAATCAAATTGTCTTAGAACCACTTGGTCGCAACAATCTAAATCGCTTGATTGCCGATACTTTGAGTTGCCCCTTAGAAAGAGCTGTTGCTCTAACAGAACTAGTATTTAATAAAACCAAGGGTAACCCATTTTTTACCAATCAACTCCTTAAATCTCTCTATCAAGATGGGCTCATCTTCTTTAACTTTTCTGAGGGGTATTGGCAGTGTGATATAGCTAAAGTCCGAGCGCTTTCCGTCAGTTCCGATGTGGTTGAATTTATGGCTTCTCAGTTGCAAAAACTACCAGAGAATACCCAGAACGTCTTAAAACTAGCGGCTTGTATTGGTAACTCATTTGACTTATCCACTCTTGCGATCGTACATGAGAAATCCCAGGCTGAAACCGCCGATGACTTGTGGAGGGCATTACAAGAAGGGTTTGTATTACCGATTAGTGAGATTTATAAGTTCTTTCATTCAGAGGGTAATGAGTCAACGAGCTACGCCCATGCTACGCAACCGTTCATGGGTAATCGTGAAGAGTTATCCCCATTATCCATTTACAAATTTCTCCATGATCGAGTACAGCAAGCGTCATATTTTCTGATTCCCGAAGCCGATAAACAGTCAACTCATCTCAAAATTGGACAACTGCTGTTGAGCAATACAACCGCCAAGAAACGGGAAGAAAATATATTTGATATTGTCAACCAGTTGAATATGGGGGTGGAGTTAATCCATCATCAAACTGAGCGAGATGAATTAGCTGAATTAAATTTAGTGGCTGGGCGTAAAGCGAAGGCTTCTACAGCTTATGCGGCTGCACTTCGGTATTTAACAGTAGGGATGGAATTACTCGCCGCTGATAGCTGGGAGAGTCAATATAATTTGACGCTAGCACTCTATGTAGAAGCAGCAGAAGCCGCGTACCTCAGCACTGACTTTCAGAAGATGGAACAATTAGTTGAGCTGGTGCTGCAACAAGCCAACGCGCTGTTAGATCGGGTGAAAGTCTATGAAGTCAAGATGCTCGCCTATGTTGCCCAAAACAAGCTCATGGAAACGGTAAAAACTGGGCTACAAGTTCTGAAGCTGTTAGGCATTACCCTACCAGAAAATCCAACAAAATTAAATGTTTTACTGGGTTTATTTAGAACAAAGTGTACTTTGTGGGGAAAGCAGATCGAAGATTTAACCCATCTGCCGGAAATGACTGATCCAAACCAGCTGGCTGCCATGCGGATTTTATCCACAGCATCGACTTCTGCTTATTTCGCCGTTCCTCTACTATTGCCACTCATTGTATTTAAACAAGTTAATTTATCGCTTAAATATGGTAACGCTTCCTCTTCTTCCTATGCGTATGTAGGCTACGGGTTAGTTCTCTGCGGTATTGTGGGAAATATTGAGACGGGATTTAAATTTGGTCAACTTTCTTTAAATGTACTGGCACGGTTCAATGCTAAAGAATTAAAAGCGAGAATTTTACAAATTGTTAATAGTTTTATTAGCCATTGGAAGAAGCCTGTTCAGGAAACATTAGCTCCCTTATTAGAGGCTTATCAAAGTGGCCTAGAAACCGGAGATTTACAATATGCAGCTTATTCGGCTTATGTTTACTGCTCTCGTGCGTATTTTAGTGGTAGGAATTTGGCCGTTCTTGCCAAAGAATTTGCATCCTACAATCAAGCGATCGCAAATCTCAAGCAGGTAACAGCTCTGAATTATAACCAAATTTATGAGCAGGTGGTTTTAAACCTGATAGGCGAGGCAGAAAATCCCTGCCATTTAATGGGTAAAAGTTACAACGAACAGACAAGACTACCGCTTCATCAGCAAGCGAATGATAGCACAGCAATGTGCGTTTTATATATCAATAAACTTATCCTCTGTTACCTATTTCAAGAGTATCAGCAGGCTTTTGATCATGCCATTCTGGCAGAAAAATATATCGGTGGTGTTACATCTACGTTACCGTTGACAGTCTTCCATTTTTATGATTCTCTTGCTCGACTGGCAATCTTGAATGATGCGACTCAGTCTGAAAAAAAGCAGCTGTTGCGCAAAGTGCAAGCCAATCAGAAAAAGATGAAAAAATGGGCCCATCATGCCCCGATGAACTATCTGCATAAATTTTATTTGGTGGAGGCAGAGCGATGTCGGCTTCTCGGTAAAAATGTTGAAGCCATGCATTATTATGATCGCGCCATCTCCCTCGCCCAAGCGAATGACTACGTTAACGAAGAAGCTCTTGCTAACGAACTGGCAGCCCAATTCTATCTCGCTTGGGACAAAGATAAAATTGCCCAAGTCTATCTAACAGATGCTTACTACGCTTACGCCCGCTGGGGAGCCAAAGCTAAAATTGAAGATTTGGAAAAACGCTATCCCCAATTACTCGCCCCCATACTGAACCGTGAAACAGTTGTACACACAGGTGAGACACTGTCCCGCATGGCAAACGGAACCCTCAATTCCAGCCATTCCGGAAATTCAGCGGCTCTGGACTTGGGAACAGTTATTAAAGCATCCCAAGCTCTATCGGGGGAAATTCAGTTCCATCGGTTGCTTTCCACCTTAATGCAAGTGGTGATTGAGAATGCGGGAGCCTCTAAAGGCTCTCTCATCTTGCAAAAAGCCAATAACTGGGTGGTTGAAGCGATCGGCATCAGTGGTCAACTTGAAGCAACTGTACTGCAATCCATTCCCATCGAGTCCAGCCAAGAGATTCCTGCTAGTTTGATCAACTATGTTTCGCACACCGCTGAAACTCTGGTGATTAACGATGCCACGATTGAGACAACCTTTGCGGCTGATCCCTACATTATCCAGCATCAACCCAAATCGATCTTGTGTACCCCAATTATCAATCAAGGTAAAGTCATTGGCATTCTTTACTTGGAAAATAATCTAGCGCCAGGAGCATTTACCTCTAATCGATTGGAAGTATTAAAAGTCCTATCTTCCCAAACCGCTATCTCTATTGAAAATGCAAAACTCTACTCAGAAGTCAAAGATAGTGAGCGGAGGCTGACTCAATTTTTAGAAGCGATGCCAGTGGGTGTGGCTATTTTGGATGCATTCGGCAAACCCTACTACGCCAATCGTGTGGCTGTTCAGTTACTGGGTAAAGGGGCTGTACCCGAAGCGACAACCGAGCAACTCGCGGAAGTTTATCAAAACTATATTGCAGGAACCGAGCAGCTATATCCCTCCGAAAATTTACCTCTTGTGCGGGCTTTGCGGGGGGAAAGTGCCACCGTTGATGATATAGAAATCCACCAAGGGGACAAAATTATTCCTATCGAGGGTTGGGGAACCCCCATCTTTGATGAAAAGGGCAATATTTCCTATGCCATTGTCGCGTTTCAGGACATCACAGAACGCAAAAAAGCAGAAGCCGAACGAGAACGGTTTACTTCAGAATTGTTTCAACTCAACCAGGCTTTCTCACACTTTGTTCCGCGTCAGTTTCTCCAATTCTTGGATAAGTCAAGCATTGTCGATGTCAAATTAGGCGATCAAGTGCAGAAAGAGATGTCGGTGCTGTTTTCCGATATTCGCGACTTCACCAAGCTCTCGGAACGTATGACCCCCCAGAATAATTTTAAATTTATCAATGCCTATCTCAGTCGCATGGAACCTGCGATCGTGGAAAACGGTGGTTTTATTGATAAATATATTGGTGATGGAATTATGGCTCTGTTTAGCGGTAGTGCTGATGATGCCGTCAAAGCTGGGATTGCGATGCTGCACCGATTAGCAGAATATAATCAACATCGCTCCAATTCGGGTTATATACCCATTCAAATTGGCATTGGTATTAATACAGGTTCTTTGATGCTGGGTACAGTCGGGGGACACAATCGGATGGATGGCACCGTTATCAGTGATGCCGTTAATTTAGCCTCTCGCGTTGAACAATTGACGAAAAATTATCAAGTATCATTATTAATCACTCACCAAACTTTGTCGCACTTAGAGAATCCGGCTGAGTATGCTATCCGCCTAATTGATCAGGTAAAAGTTCAGGGCAAATCAGAATGGGTGACGCTTTATGAAGTCTTTGATGCCGATGCCGCTGAAGTTCGAGAAGGTAAGTTAGCTACGGCAGCCCTATTTCAAGAAGCCTTGAGCCTCTACAATCAGCATTCTTTCCAGGAAGCAGCACAACGCTTTGAAGATTGCTTGTACCAAAATCCGGGGGATAAAGTGGCTCAAATCTATCTAAAACGTTGCCGTCAAATGTAGTAACAAATTTCAGCCTGCACAGGCTTGCTGCCCGCACGACATATCCCATCCCTGACTTCGCGATTGGTTTCAACCCAAAATCCAAAATCCTTGCATCGGTTGACTAGCTTATTCACTCCTCAAAATTCCTAACCCAGCAACTCGTTCAATATAATCAGCTAAATCGATAAAATCTTCCCGTGGCTTGCATTTACCTCCTATTAGTTTGAAGGCTAATTCACTACGTGGTACTTCTGGGTTTTCCAGGCAATGAATACCCCAGTAGTAGAGCTGATCGCTTGAGCGAATACAGACTTGTTCGGGTTCAATGCAGTGGAATTTTTCATCCATCGCCTTGACTTCTTCATAAGCCTCGAAAAAAACACCCTTCAAAATCTGCATTTGTCGCTTAGTCGTCGGCCTAAAGTTGTTGACAAGTATGAACAAATGAGCATTCGTGTTAACTTTTCGGATATCCTTAACCGTATCTTTAATCACCTGACCGTGCTTATTAATTCCCAGCGGATTAAACGTTGTGGGTATAATGCAATAGTCGAATTTCTTGACTAACTCTTCAGGGTTGCGCTCAAAGGCCGGTGAGCAATCACAAATTACTATTTTGGAGTCACGGGCGGCATCTTCATCCCAAGCGTCTTTATCATAGACTTCTATACTCTCGCCAACACTTTGCGGTTTAGGAAGATAAACGCCATCCCCTATCAACTTCTGAAGATTTTTTTCCGGGTCTAAATCCACCAGCGCCACATTGAATCCCTGAAGCGCAAATGCTCCAGCTAAATGCGCAGCCACTGTGGTTTTTCCTACTCCACCTTTGCATGTAAAAACACCAAAATAAATCTTATCGGGCTTGGGTGGCTCAGGCGGAGACATATCCGGATTATCGTTAATCCAAATAATCTCATTTTGAGCAGCAATACCGCAGAGAATCGTAAGATTTTGCCCCCAGGTTCTAATCAAAGCGCGTGCTGACCCACCATAACCCTGTGTCGTGATGAAAAAACCACAGTTAAATTTTCGACCCGCGTTGGTGTCTAAAAAATCAACAAATTTTGAAAGCTGTGGCTTCTGAACAGGACTTTTTAACCATTTAACCTGAACAGCCCCCACCTGATTATCTTTTTTGATAATCAAATTGTAATTAGCATTGTTTACTATTTCGACCGTCCACCCCTCCGTCTGGAAAAGTTTTGCCACATGCTGCTCGAAGTGGACGAAGTCTTTTGTGAAAGATGGCTCGGAAGATGACGGCATAAGAGCAATGTTCAGGGTTTGCGTTCATTTAAGGACGTATTTCACAGTAACTATAGCAACTTAGTCAGACGTTTTACTCTCTTACCTAATCGAAAAATAAGGCAGAGGACAGAAGGCACCGGAGCTCATACGAGGAGGCGGAAGGGATAATAATTTTCATTTCTACTCCTACTCCTACGGCCCTAATCCCATAAAGACTAACTATTTAGCCTGCTGTTCACTGTTCACTGTTCACTGATACTAGTTTGCCTCCTCATTACCTGAGCGTCCGTCGCACTGAGGCACTGATGAGGTCAACGAAAAAGGTGAGTCCGAAAAAAACAATTAAAGTGGTTAGGAGACCTTTGTAGTCAAAGCTACTAAGTTGCTCGGTAAGAAGACGGCCTAATCCTCCTGCACCGACTAAACCGACAATTACGGTGGCGCGGATGCAGACTTCCCAGCGGTAGAGGATGTAAGCGATAAATCGGGGGAGGGTGAGGGGTAAGACGCCGTACAGGAAGACTTGAGGGCGAGTTGCACCCAAGGCTTTGAGCGATCGCAACGGACGTTCATCCAGATTTTCCACCACTTCTGCCATTAGTCGTCCCAGAATACCGAAGTTGTGTAATGCAAGTGCGATCGCTCCTGGCAAAATCCCTGGAAACATGACAAACAGAAACAGTA
>NZ_DATNPA010000796.1:0-6579 GCF_036703385.1 Allocoleopsis sp.
TAATAATCGCCTCATCGTCCATGACTTCCAACTCCTCAAGGGTAGGCAATCCGGCGATCGCATGGCGTGCCAAGTCTTTCAGGTAAGAGATTTTCGGGCGTGAAATGCCCACTCGGCGGAGGACTTCATCCGGCGTTTTGAGGACATCTTGTGCCGAAGGGAACTGAGTATCCGGGTAAAGCTGGAGAAACCTTGCGTGGATGACTTTAGCCACCTTGGTTGAAAGTTGTTGGTGGAGAATCGATCGGGATAGGCAAAAGAACAAGTCTCCCTCCAACTGGTGCTGATTCAGTAGACACGCACCAATTTGGTCAATGAGTTGTCCCAGGATAGGGTCGGAATCCTTGAGAAAGTCAATGGCAATTGCGTAATTCATCACCTGTCACTAGAAACGCAGAAGCTGTCGTTACCCACACTCCGGTAATTAAACCAAGTGAAAGTCAATGCAACTTCTTCACCCTAACCTTACCTGGAAAAAATGCCTGTATTAAAATTTATTAAGAAAACTCAGCCGCTAGAAGAAGACCAAGGAGTACCTGTGACTACCCAGACCAGTCTGCAAGGGGATATACGCGACGCTGTTGAACAATTGAAAGAGGAAGAAAAAGAACTCTTCCAATGGACAAAGCAGTGGTATCCAGTAACTGTTGTAGATTTCCTAGACCCCTCTCGTCCCCATGCCATGCAGTTGCTAGGGAAGGATATTGTCTTGTGGCGGGATGGCTCTGGTCAATGGCGTTGCTTTGAAGATGTTTGCCCCCATCGACTAGTCCCACTTTCTGAAGGTCGTGTTGAGTCGGATGGCACTCTTTTATGTGCTTACCACGCTTGGCGCTTTGACGGTGAGGGGAACTGCGTCAGCATTCCCCAATCCAAAGACGAGGAGACTGAGGCGAAGCACTGCTCAAACCAAAAGTCCTGTGCTGTTGCCTTTCCGACGCAGGAACGTCAAGGTCTTTTGTGGGTATGGGCTGAGTCAGGTCAACAGGCACAGATTGAAAGTCAATTAAGGGCACCGCGAATTATTCCAGAACTTGAGGAAGACTCGGACAAGGTAGTAAAGCTCTCTTGGAATATCCGTGACCTCCCCTATGGATGGGACTTTTTCATGGAGAATATAGCCGATCCTGCCCATGTTCCTGTCTCCCATCACGGTATTGTCGGCAGTCGGTACAAGGATGCCAAGTACTACGACATGCCTAACATCCGGGAGATGTCTACTCAGGAAGGATTCTCCTTTGCAATCACACCCACAGCTCCAATCATTGAGGAAGCGGTTCACGACTTTCAACCGCCAAGTCATATGAGAATTGTCTCAACGTTTAAAGGCGGTGGGAAGCTCATCCTAGCTTTATACGCCAGCCCAACTCGTCCCGGATGGTGTCGTCATATCGGATGCCAGGTATTTGTAAAGGATGAGGCGGGGAAGACTCCGCCGGGGTTGGGATTTTTTGGGCTACCGATGCCAGCTTGGTTAACTCATGTGTTGGCGTCTCTGTTCCTGCATCAGGATGCGGTGTTTCTCCATTACCAGGAGAAGACTCTCAGCAAACGGGGCAAGGACAGATGGCTGGATGCCGTCTATACGCCCAATCCCCAAGACAAGATGGTGATTGCGTTTCGTCAATGGCTGGAAAAAAGAGCCGGAGGCGGTATCCCTTGGGATTCAGGATGTAATTCGGAGCTGCTATCAGGGGAGCGAGACAAGCAGAAATTGTTTGATGTGTGGGCAACCCATACTCAATATTGCCAGGTTTGCCAGAATGCCCTGAAAACGATTAACCGTCTCTCCGTCTTGGCTTATATGGCGGCGGTGGTGTGTTTTGGTCTAGGCGTGATGGTGGATGCACGAGCTGTGGCGATGAAGGTAGCGGCAACGTCTATAGAACAAACAGCAACCTCTGTTTTAACTGTTGTCCCTCCTGTCGGATTTTGGTTGGCGCTTGGGGGTGCAATCCTATTTGCAATAGTAGGATACTTGCTGAAGAAATTCAGTCGGCTTTTCTATGTTTATGAGTTTGAACACGCTCACAATCACTGATAGATCAAGAAGAGTGAGTGCGATCGCCTCTTGGCCTCAAAAAACCCAACATCCCCGGCAAGGTTGAATCCAATTCGATAATGAACGGTGAGAGCGATCGCATCTGATACCAGTTTGAGCGATCGCGTAATTCATCCAATTCACCCGATCGCATGAGCCAATGCAGTGAAGCCTATTGCCTCATCATCAATCTATACTTGAGGCTGCTCGAACAGCTCCAGAGGCGATCGCAGAATCATGGAAGCACTCGATGCGGATTCCTAGTAAAAAATTAAAGCCCTTAAGTTAGACAATGCGACAATTCCCGTTACGGCTGATTCACTTAGCGGTGATAGCACTCTCACTAACCTTGATTGGAGAAAGTACTGCTGCCAAACCCATCCCAGCAACAACACCTAAATATGTAAACAATGCAGCTGGAGCGTCTTCAATCCCTACTAGAGTTAGTACCCGAACTTCTAAGAACCCACGCCAAGCGCAACTGCTGCATACTTTTAAAAACCCATCCATTCCACCTCTCAACGCAACATCGGTCACTCTCAGCTACAACAATCAATTGATGGCTAGTGTGGGCGATTTCATCCGTACCTGGGATTTGAAGAGTAAGAAGGAATTGCGTACCTTTGCCCAAAACGGCAGCAAAGTGAATGCGGCTATCTTTGCGCCAAACGCTGGACAAACACTCATTACTGGTCATGAGGACAGTACCATCAAGCTTTGGAATCCGCGCACGGGTCAACTATTGCGAACCTTAACTAAACATACCAACGCGGTGAAAACCCTTGCTACCAGTCCTAAGGGTCAACTCTTTGCCAGCAGCAGTCTCGATGGAACCGTCAAGGTGTGGAATTGGCAAGCTGGGCTACTGCTGCGGACTTTGAGCGAGCGTTTTAGTGGCTCTAATGGGGTTGTTCTTGCCTTTAGTCGAGATGGAGAAACTCTCGCCACTGCGGATGAGAAGGCTCTCAAACTCTGGAATATGCGAACTGGACAACTCTTGCGTACTGTGGTGCAGGAAAGTTCCATCGCTTCTCTAACGTTTAGCGCAGATGGACAAACCCTGATTAGTAGCAATACTGGTGACGACGCAATTAAACTCTGGAATACTCGCACTGGGCAACTGCTACGCAGCTTCAAAGGCAACGAACCGAAGAATTTAGACGCCTACTATCTTAATATCAGTCCAGATGGGCAAACGTTTATGGTTACTATGTTGGATTTCTCATCACCTATACATTCAGCCCCAGCGATGTTCTTTGAGCTTCGGAATCTCGCTACTGGACAACAGATTAGCTTCCCCGATAGTAACTCCGCTTGCTCAGGTGCAGGTTCGTTTGTCTTTGCTCCAGATGGTAAAACATTCGCTTGCTCTCAGGTGGATGACATCCAAATTTGGCGGATGCCTACCCCATAAAGTGTGGATAGGAAAGTTGAAAGGCGGTGGAATCCACTTAATATATTTATTGTGGGATGGGCATCCTGCCCGTCCCAGCTATGCCATGTTTTATGCCGATTAGCTTACTTTAAGCTGCACATAGAACTTGCCGCATTTGCCGCATATTCCTTGGCAATTCCATCTGCATCCCCTGTTGAATGAAAATGGTCGGTATCGGAATGTTAGGCGTTGCTTGCACGGAGTAGGTGAGCAAAGTCCCATTATCGAAATCTTTCAATTTCAGGTCTGCCGTAAAATCGTTAAAGGTGCCTTTTTCTAGCCGAAATTGAATGTGCTTTCCTTCCACCTCAAAGACGTTCAAGTAAATTTCGACTTGAGCGGTGAGGAACACAAAGGATTTTTGGGCAACTTGATACAGATGTTTTACCTGACCTTGATGCAAGACTTCGCTTTTGGTGAGATCGGGGAAGTATTCCACCCAGCGAGGATAATCGATTAGTTGTTGCCAAGCGGATGAGCGTGCTATCGGTAAGTACATTTGTGCAGTAACAGCACCACCCCAAGATGAGTGTGAGCGCGTTTCCACCAAAACCTCTCCTTGCGAAAGCGCCTTTTGCTGACTCCACGTTAGGTCTGGGATTGGATTATTCAAGTCTTTGAAAGAAAGTGTCATGATAAGAGTTTAGCCGCTCTTCAGCCAATAATAATATAGCTTAAATGGGCAAACTTAATCCTTTATTACATAATGCAGATTCTATAAAAATTAATATTTAAGTAGAAAAATATTAAGTGTTATAATAGTAATGATTACTTCACTCGTCCGCTTCTAATCATGCTAATAATCAACCATAAGCCGATTAGACTAGCGACTACAAAGAGAATACCACTCACCCAAAAGAAAATTGGATTACTGGGGGCTTGGGAAAAAATCATAGCAGCACCAATCAGGATAGCGGCTGTTACAATCCCGAATGTTAGTCGATTTCCCACCGCATCAATACTGCGACGGAATGATTCCAGACCTCGCACCGCTACATTCCATTGCAATGTTTCAGAGGTCACCCGATCTAATAACATCTCCAATTGGCGAGGAGCCTCTAGGGATAGGGTTTTGATATCAAGGGCTGCTCTTAAAAGGTCTTGCAGAGGGGCATATCCGACCAATCGTTGCCGGAATAAATCTGCCATTAGGGGTTTAATTTGCTCGATTAAATTGAAATCAGGGTCGAGTTGACGAGCCACCCCTTCGAGATTGGCGAGAGTTTTAGCATACAATCCCATATTGCTAGGAATGCGAATTTTGTGTTTCCGGGCAATTTGCAATATTTGGTAGGTCAACTGGCTAAAGTTAATTTCCGATATGTTTAGGTTGTAGTAGCGTCGCAGCAATCGGTCAAAATCATTTTCCAAATGAGCAAGATTCACAGGGATTGTAGACTCTGCCAGTTGTAGCGTTAATTGACTACACCGCTTGCTATCTAAGTTAGCGATCGCTAAAATAAGTTCGATCAAAATCTGTTGCGTGCGGGGGTCTAGACGACCCATCAAGCCAAAATCAATCAGAGCAATCCGCTCTGATGGGAGATAGAACAAATTTCCGGGGTGAGGGTCAGCATGAAATATGCCATCGATATAAAACTGCTGAAAATAAGCTCTGACAAGTAAATCGGCAAGGAATCGGCGTTCGGCTTTGGCATCACCACCGTAGTTTGTCCCCCTCATCTCAGCGAGTAACAGGGGAACTCCATTGAGCCACTCCATGACGAGTAACTTTTCACTGGTCAAGTCCCAGTAAATTTCTGGAAGAACAAGCTGTTGTGGATCGAACCAGTCACTCTTGGAGAGATTGCGCCGTAGTGTGTCCGTGTAACTGGCTTCTTGGGTAAAATTTAGCTCAGCCCGCAGCGCCGAAGCAAATTCCTCAACGACAGAGACTAAATTGTAATACTGCCCCACTTGAGTGCGGTTGACTAACCGTGCCAAGCCGCGAAGCAACCTAATATCCTGTTCGACAACTCTATCAATGCCTGGACGTTGAATTTTTACAGCGACCTCACGCCCATCACTTAGTGTAGCGCGATGGGTTTGGGCGATCGAGCCCGCTGCAACAGGCTGGTGATGAATTATGGCAAAGATTTCTTCTATAGGTTGTTGAAGCTGCTTGCGGATAACGGCTTCTACTGCCTCCCAAGTGACTGGCGGGACTTCAGCTTGAAGGGATGTTAAGGCTTCAAGATAGGGTGGGGGTAACAGATCGGGTCGTGTACTCAGCAGTTGTCCGAGCTTAACGTAAACAGGACCGAGCTCCACCAAAATATTGCACAGCACCTTAGGGGGTGGCAATGAAGGTTCTTCGGCTTTCCCTCCCAAGAGAAGTACTCGCATATAACCCCAACCATGCCGGAGAACCACTTCAACAATTTTTCTTTGTCGAGAGCTGGTTTTGGGACGACCTGAAAACACACGCACCTCTTCCTCTATGAGGATTTCATCGGGACGAATGGTTAAAAGATATCCTATTCGTTCCGGCTTTTTCGATAACTCACAACATTAACTTTACGCTGATCAGGGCGAACGACGTGACAACAAGACTAACGCTCTTGTGTCCTTTTCATCAGACAAAAGCTAAAACTCATACGCATACAGGCTTTGACTTTTAAGCTTCTTGCCTGGTTTCTCTGGGGAAAGCGATCGCTTCAAGGCCGTGTACCCAGCGCGATCGCTAGATTATCCTTGGGTATGACTTTCATGAGTGGGTTGTCATTCTTCTTTTCCCAGACTGGGAATACAGCCTGAATCCGAACGAATATCGCCTCCAGTACGAAAACTAGGTGATTGTCATCACCAAGCCAACCCTTCAATTCTGAGAACACCTGAAAATATATGATTTATTCTATGATCGACTGACAAGGAGCGGAGCAATGGAATCTCAAGAGAATCAATCAAGTGTGAATGTTGCCCAACTCGTAGAGCGCTTCATTTTATCCAGGAAAATCAGCAGCGAACAATATCATCAATTATCTGTCGCTATCCTTGCTGACGGTCAAATTGATGATGAAGAACGGCACCAAATTAATCGACTTTTTGATGCAATTCAAGCAGGACAGTTAAAAATTATTGATTAACACGTTAGAGACATTTC
>NZ_DATNPA010000797.1:0-9519 GCF_036703385.1 Allocoleopsis sp.
AACAGTTTTTCATCCTTCATGCTTTTTTTGTTTTATATAACTTGTTGCAACAAGTACTTTACGGTGTCGATTAGCTCTTGGGGATGGCACAATTTGGAAACATAAGCATCAGCACCTTGCTTGCAGCCCCAGTAATAGTCACATTCTTCTGTTTTATTCGAGTACATGAGTACAGCTGGTTTGTACTCTTTTTTAGGGCATTTTAGCTTACGACAGACTTCGTAACCATTCATCCGAGGGATAACGATGTCTAGAATGACCAACTTAGGGCAATGACGTTCTGCTAAGGAAAGAGCTTCGACGCCATCACTCGCAAAAATTATGTTTAACTCAATGCCTCTGAGGAGTTTTCGGAGTATCTGCTGTTGGGCAAAATCATCCTCCACGACTAGAACTGTACCCATAACCACCTATCTTAAGGAACTACTACTTATTAATGGTTAAATACAGTTCGACGGAGGGAAATTCCGCAAGTTTCTTACACAATCTGCAAAAGAGCCTCGCGTTTCCTACAGATACAAAAAAAGAAGTCAAAAATTAAGTTTCTCTGGAAGAAGTTAGCCAAAGTTTTTCCTTCCAATAGATAAAATTATTACAAAAAGTACCCACCCATTCCTCAGTTGAATGGGTGGGGTTTAATGATTATCTTATGAGTGCGTTTCAAAGATCGTTGGTAAAGCTGCACCTATAACAATGACAGGCGGTTAATTGCCTTCAGAGGTAATAGGTTTGTGGTGAATGTTGGAATCTTGAGGAACCTTGTACCACTTGCCATCTGAGCCTTGGGCGTAACCTTGCTTGACACTGTTCCAAGTTACATTGATTGCACCCTCTCTGCTAATACCATCTTCTTGAGAGCTTTTGAAGGCCGCTTTGAAAATATTTTGAGCACCTTCCGGTAAATCGTTTACTTCTGAAGGTCAGTTTTCCAGTTGTACTTCAGCCATGAATTGTCTCCTTTTTTGCTTGGCCTTCATCGTAGAAAGCCGGATATTCAAATTCCTCTTTCTGCGAGGTAGTCCTAGTGTCCTGAGCCCTCTATCTCAGGAAGGACGTAGTATGAACTGATTTTGTATCAATGAACACCAAACTTTAGATGTCCTCTTGGGCTGCAATACAATCATGTTTTACGACTTATAGACGTTGCTCTGTATCGCGCATGAAGCCGTACTGCTGCTCGATTTCAGAATCCGGTGTTACTTCGTAAACCTCCACTGGAGTCACCTCTACTTCAGGTAAATTGTCTGTAGTAAAAGTTA
The DNA here is from genome assembly GCF_036703385.1 of Allocoleopsis sp. Classification (NCBI taxonomy): domain Bacteria; kingdom Bacillati; phylum Cyanobacteriota; class Cyanophyceae; order Coleofasciculales; family Coleofasciculaceae; genus Allocoleopsis; species Allocoleopsis sp. The sequence continues at coordinate 1,260 of NZ_DATNPA010000797.1, forward strand.
ATGTGGCGTCAGGCGAATTGTAAGGGGTTGGTTCAATAACAATCCGCTGTTTTGGCTCAATAATTCGAGTGTCTTGATGATTAGATGGCTTGGCATGTTCAGCGGCATCTTGGACTTTGTCTGCTGCATTAAAAGCGGCTCCCTTTGCTTTGTCGGCTGCGCTTTCGATGGAGGGTTTAGCACGCTCAGCGGCATCTTGGACTTTGTCTGCTACATTAAAAGCGGCTCCCTTTGCTTTGTCGGCTGCGCTTTCGATGGAAGGTTTAGCACGTTCAGCCGCATCTTGCACTTTGTCTGCTGCATTTAGAGCGGCGTGTTTGACTTTATCCGCTGCATCTTCTATGGATGGCTTGGCATGTTCAGCGGTATCTTTAATCTTTTCAGCTACATTTTCAGCCGCATCTTTGATTCTTTCTCCTGCATCATCGGGAGTAGCCTTTGCCGCTAAACCCCCTGCAACTGCACCTGCAACTGCACCAATGACAGCTCCTTGTTTGCCAGCGATTCTACTACCAATGACAGCACCGACTGCTGCTCCAGCGACTCCAGCGGCAAGGCTACCTACGCCTGCTTCATCAGAAGAGTCTTCAACTTCAACTTCAGGTTGAACTGTAATGGATTCAATATTTTCGTCGTAGTTATCCAAAAATTTTTCGTTACTATTCATGCTTGTTTTCCTACCTTCAACTCAAAGGGTTTAATGTTCACTTAGGGCTGCTTGTTATATGTTGTTAATGTAGCGATCGCAGACTAAGTTTCACCCCAAGCTAAAGGAGGATATTGACCAAGTTCCCGTCAGTCGATGGATATAGCTAATTTAAAAGCCTCTCTTAAAGGTTGAAGAGAGGTGAAACTTCTACCCTACACAAATGAAAATCGTTGCATTCCCTTGTAGGGTATAAGCAAATATAGGTACTGTAGGGGAGCACAGCCGTACTCCCCTACAATGCCGAACCTAAACAATTAAGATGCTCCTCATGAGAACGCCTATAGAACCTTTTACCTTACATGCCATTGATTTGAGTATTAGGTTGAGTCGTATTTGTACCACCTGGAAACAGTTGAATTGTATCTGTGCTGGTAGGGAACTGTGGAATCGTACCCGTTCCTAGAGGAGAAATCGGACTCCCCGACGTTTGTGGAATCGTACCTGTTCCGATCGGTGGAATTTTGGGTTGAGAAATTGGACTCCCCTGTGTTTGTGGAACCGTACCTGTCCCGACAGGAGGAAGTTGAGGTTGAGGAATGGGACTCTCAAACGTTTCTGGTGTTCCGCTCGTCCCGAAAGGACTTTGTTGAGTGTTTCCTGAATTGCTCTGCGCGAATAATTGTCCGCTAGAACTGGAATCGATGTTTGCTAGTGCTGGAAAAGCGAGTAAAGTGCTAGCGCTAGCAACGCCCATTAGGGTAAAAAGCTGTTTAACTAATTTTTTGTTATTGTGTGCGCTCATGGCTCTGTCCTCTTGATTAGGCTAAAAGCATTCTGAGCTTTGAAATTCTTTTTCAAAACCGAACGAATGTTAGTGTTTGAGCAAAATTGCTCTAGAAGAAGCTACGTCAGTTTAAAATTGAAGACGTATTTTTAAAGGCTTCTATATCGAAGGTTAACTCTATAAACTTCTGTGAAGCCTGTATCTAAGGGTATGTCAAATGCTAATTTTTACAGTTAAATAATGTGTCAAATTACAGAGGAATCAGCTAATGTGATCGCTAGCGGGTATATCGATGCTTGACTCCGATGGGAAAATACTCTGGGTCACCCATTGGAGCGAGTTCTACTAGCGGCACCTGATACTGTTTAGGGACATAGTTGGCAAACTCGCTATTGAGGCGCAACAGTTGGGAAAGAATCGAAGAAGCGATCGCATCCCGCTTCTCTTCACTCGCTTCACTTGTGGGCGCTAGCTCCACAACTACCGATAAAAACCGATCAAGCTCAGCATCTTCCTTCACCTGCATCACAAACTTCCCTGTCACCCACTCCCGAACCATCGGTTGCTCCAACCCCACCATCACATTCTCCGGGTAGATATTCGCACCGAAGTAGGAAACTGTAAAATTAGACCGCCCAAACACATAGACAAACGGTAAAGGATGAATTCCTCTGCCCCCTTGCAACGCCGCCACCGGGTCAAAACCCCATTCGGCTAAGAACTCCAACATGGCATCGTAAGCAATGAGTCCTCCATGATCCGAAATGTGATAACGTAGCAAGGGAATACCATTATCTCCCGAAAACAGCAACGTCTCCTCGTACACCTCAAAAAAGCGACTGATGGGGTCATACTGTACCAACGTCGGTAAGCGTGATTCCCCGAAGAGTGTTCTTGCAGCATCGGGATTCTCGGCGAAGAAACGACGAATGCAAATACTCAACGGTGTTTCATTCCCCAGCACCCCCGCATCTGCGGTTCCATAAAGTGAAGCAGAATCATAGTAGGGATTATTTGAGCCAACTCGTTCCCCAACCAAACTACGCCACTCCTCGCTGAATACCTCTCCCGCCATCACCCACTTAATCTGATACCTGTGCCACTCCACCCCGCGAGCAATACCTGTATCAATCACATCCTTAAGAAAGGGTGGATAACCGAGTAATACCACCTGCTCAAAGGCAGAACTCAGTTCTTGAACCACTCGGAATATCTCGTCTTTGTTATTACCGGGAGTGACAACAGTAATCGGATAACCCTTACTCGCCAGGTAGCGGCAACAATTCGTGGTGTACATTCCACCAACCCAGGTTCCTAAGGTAAAGCAAATCACAGCTAAGGTGCGGCGATTGTCGGCATAAAAACTATCGTGGAAAATCTGCTCGAAGCGCGTCGCTATCTGAAGTTCATCGGTGAAAAAGCGAGGCCAAAAGGTGGGTTTCCCTGTAGAACCAGAGGAAACGGCGATCATATCGCACATGTCCAGTTGTCCATTCCGGCACAACTCTGCTAATGGATAACGTGAATGGTAGTTATTTTTAGTAATAAAGGGAAGGTTTACGAAATCTTCAAACGTCTGGATGGAGTTATAAGAGATACCGTGTTGAGTCAAAAAAGCTCTGTACGCAGGAACATGAGCGACAACATCGTGAAATAACGCTAGGGCAGCCGATGCTGGAGAGGTGGTTTGATGCCGTCGGAGTTGTTCCTCAAAGGGTGTACTTAGGAACGCTTGAAGCGCCGTAACTGCCCGTTGACGTTGTTCTTCTCGCATCTTCCCAATTGGTTGAGTTAAAAATTACGCTTACGATACAGGAAGTTTACTCTGTCTGGCAATTGCTCTCAAACACACTGAATTGGCGTACAAAACAGCTAGGATGCTTACTGCAATCGTGTTTCCTATTCTTGACCAAATACTCAAAAGGTCTCAAGCCCCGGACTTTCAGTGGTGAGGACAATCCAAAATCCAACATCCAAAATCCAAAATCGAATGACTTGGTTATGATACCTCTCTATTGCAGTCAAGGCCACAAAAATGACTTCACTTACCGATTTTGTCAACAGTGCGGTCAAAGACTCCCATTGAGCGCTGGGCACGTTCTGGAAAAGCGCTATCGCATCGTGAGTCAGTTGGGGCAGGGCGGTTTTGGTCGCACTTATTTAGCCGAAGCACTACAGCGCTTTAGCGATCGCTGCGTCTTAAAGGAATTTGCTCCCCAAGTTCAAGGTGCACCTGAGTTACAAAAAGCCAAGGAGTTGTTTGAACGAGAGGCTGGGGTGTTGCATCAACTCCAACACTCTCAACTACCAAGATTTTGGGAGTTGTTTCAAGCGGATATTGGAGGCGGTAACGGTTGCCTCTTCTTGGTGCAAGATTACGTGGAGGGTCAAACCTACTTCGATTTGTTCAAGTCAGGCAAGCGGTTGAGTGAGGCAGAAGCGATTCAGTTCCTGTGTCAAATGTTACCCGTACTTTCCTACATTCACACCAAAGGCGTCATTCATCGCGATATTTCTCCTGATAATATTATTCTGAGAAATTCAGACCAGCTTCCCATACTGATTGACTTTGGCTGTGTTAAAGAAATTGCCGCAACCGCTGTTTCCAATTTTACGAATATCGGGGTACTCCAAACTCGATTAGGTAAGAAGGGATACGCCCCAGAGGAACAGTTGCGCAAGGGAGAGGTTTATGTCAGCAGCGACTTGTACAGTTTGGCAGTAACCGTGCTGGTGTTGGTAACGGGTAAAGAACCTCAAGACTTGTATGACATCTATCAGGCGTCTTGGCGTTGGGGGGAAATTAAGGTGTCATCTCCACTGCAAGGGATATTGCAGAAAATGCTGGCTCATAAAATCAGCGATCGCCCCTCTAGTGCCAATGAAGTCCTGCAAGCCCTCCAACCGCAGCGATCGCTTGCTTCGTCAACGGTGACTTCTTCCCCCATATCTCAGAAGCAGACGCAAGTTGTTGCGCTCAAAGCCAACCCTGACACATCGGCACTCAATACCAACCCGACTCCTCGCCCATTCGCCCTTAACACGATCGCCTCCTACATGCACACACTGGTGGTGGCTCCCAAAGCCCCTCCCAAGCCCATTCCAGCTACACCTACGCCAGTTGCCCAAAACCCTAACCATCAAGTTATTCCAAAACAAAACCCCCCTCAATTTCTCAACGGGTTCAGCTGGTGGTTGCTCAAGGTAGGGATTGGTGGAGGCTTGATTTTAGTGACGGGATGGGTGGGTTGGACGATGATGAGTTCCATCATTCGTTCAGTAAACTTAGAGCGATCGCCGCGTTCCGAAACACCTTCGACATCGCAGAATCAACCACCCAGTGAATCGGTGAGTTCCTCAGAACAGAAGCGAACTGAGCAATTATTGAGTCGCCGCCAAGAACTAGGTATTTCAAATGCATATTTTAATAAATTAGTCAATAATTCCTTTTTCTCTAAACACCCAGAGGCACGAGGGCGGACACTCACGCTGAAAAGAGAAGATGCGGATTTACGAAAAGAATGGCACAACACGGCAAAGGACTTGCTCGATAAACTAGAACAAGCTCAACTCAGTGCAGCGGCTCGTCGCCAACTGGGAAGTTATACTCAACGGGATTACCAAACTTGGCAGCGTAAAGCCAAGCAAGGACAATTGGGCGGTTATACAATGAACCAGCTGAGTCAACAAACGGATCAAACCTTTTATCAGCTGTTTCCTGAGCAACGGAGTGAGAAACTGAACTTACTGACATTTGGTCAGATCTGGTATGCGATCTTCTCGGATCGGGTCACTCAACTCGAAACGGGAAAGACATAAGCGGTTGTGCATCTAATAGCCTTAATCTACACTTGTGTTTCCTGTCCGTTGTTGATTGTCCCTTGGCAAAAGCAACTGATCCCTGACCGATCGCAAAAAGCCAGAATGCAAGTGGGTAGTGTTCCAACCCAAATAGCTGAGTCGCAATCGCTTCAGCTTGAACAAATCTCCGCTTGTGCCTTTCACTCTTAATTATTGGTTTGGCATTTTCAATGGCTCCTCTCTATTGCTCTAAAGGACATGAAAATCCCTCTGTAAATCGCTTTTGCAGGCTGTGTGGCGAGAAGCTGACCCCGCCGGATGCCCAAGAAGGTGTTGAGGCGGGGATGGTGATGGGGGGTCGCTACCGTATTGTTCGGGAGTTGGGGCATGGGGGCTTTGGACGCACCTATTTAGCCGAAGACCTGAATCGGTTTAGCGAATCCTGTGTTTTAAAGGAATTTGCCCCCCAAGTTCAAGGTACCTACGCCCTACAAAAAGCGGAAGAACTCTTTGAGCGGGAAGCGGGTATTCTCTACAAGTTGCAACATCCTCAAATCCCCAAGTTCCGTGAAATGTTCCGAGTTAAACAAGGGAACAAGGGACGCTTATTTTTAGTACAAGACTATGTGGTCGGTCAAACGTACCACGCCTTACTCGATAGTCGCAAGCAGCAGGGACTACGGTTTAATGAAGCGGAAGTCACCCAACTGCTGCTGCAAATCCTACCTGTTTTGGAATACCTCCACTCCTTGGGTGTGATTCATCGTGATATTTCTCCCGATAATCTAATTCTGCGCAGTACGGATGGGTTGCCCGTGCTGATTGATTTTGGTGGGGTAAAGCAAGTTGCGGCATCAGTTGCCTCTCAAGTGATGGGGTCATCCCCAGCGGGCGGAACGCCTGCCTATGCCACTCGCTTGGGGAAGGTGGGCTTTGCGCCCCATGAGCAGATGCAAGGGGGCATGGCTTATCCCCACAGTGATTTCTACGCTTTAGCGGCAACGGTATTAGTATTGCTGACGGGGAAGGAACCGCAATTGTTGATTGACCCAAACACGTTAGTTTGGAACTGGCGGCGGGAAGTCAATCTCAGCCCCAGGCTAGGGAGCATACTGGAGAAAATGCTCCACCTCAATCCGACGGAGCGTTATCAAAGTGCACGCGAAGTGCTGCAATCCCTCACGGCACCACCCGCACCCCCTGCTTACCTCCCGACTCAGCTTCCACCCTCTGCAACGGAAGCCACGATGGCAGTTGCCCCACCCCCTGCGCCAATCGTCCCCGCAACACCAGTGCCGAGTTCCAGTGTTAATTCGTCATCCGGTTGGTTGGGGAAACTTCTGGCAGTACTCGTGCTGATTCCAGTGGCGGGTGCAATTGGCTGGTTGGCGGGCAATTGGTGGATACAGTCCCAACTGCGATCGGACAATCCTGGGCCGCAACCCACACCGAGTACTTCAGTCTCGCCCACAATTGAGCCAACGCCAGAGCCATCATCGCCGTTTTCTCCTGATGAGGTACGGCGTAAGGAAGCCCTACAGCAACGTCGTGCCGCGCTGAATATTCGCTATAACTTTTACGCTAGCTTAGTGAATGAGGAATATTGGAAGCGATACCCCGATCGCCGAGGACGGACTCTAGGTGATGGGCCGGAAGATGCCGAAGCCAGAGCACAATGGGATGCGATCGCCTCCGATGTTCTGCGGCAACTGGAACGTCTCGATTTAAGTGATGCAGCGCGGCGGCAGTTGGGAAGCTATACAGAGGCTGACCTCACTCGTGCCAAAGCCGACGCCAATCAGTTGCGCGTTAGTAGCCGCAGCCTTTACGACCTAGTCGATGCTAAGTTCTTTCAGGCGTTCCCGCAACAGAAAGATAACAAGGAATTTCGGAACAAACCCATCTTTCAAATCTGGCAAGGGATGGTTGCGGATACGCTCCCCGCACTGAAAACTAGAGAGGCTTTAGAGCGCATTGAGTTTGAGCCACAGGCGGTTAGCAAAACCGTCAGTGGCACCCTGAAACCCGGAGGTGGCAAAGTCTTCCTGGCTACTCTTTCTGCCGGTCAGGTGATGAAGGCCAACCTGCAAACTGGAAGTAGAGTGTTGCTTTCCATTTATAGTCCTAGCGGTAAGACAACCTTGCTGGAAGATTCGCGCGATCGCACTTGGTCAGGCGAACTACCAGAATCGGGCTTGTATGAGTTTGTGATCGTATCAGAATCCTCTGAGTCGGTTAATTATCAACTCGAACTCACCGTTGAAAATGCAGCTCCCCCTGAACCCACACCCGAGAGTTCGGCAACGCCTGAAGCTTCCCCTATTGAATCACCAAGTTGATCCGCTCAATTTGGCTCAATTCCACCAGTCCTGTTCCAGTTCTCCGCTTTGGATTTTTTCCCAGATCATTTGTCTACACAACTCCAGTTCCTCAAAGGAAACTTTTCCATCAGCACGCATTGCCGCCTGGATAGACTCCATTTCATACTTTGTGAGCTTACCATCGGCGATCGCACGCTCAATAAGAACTCTGAGTTTTTCTAAGTCTTGAAGTTCTGCTGGGGAGGGAGCTGTGTTACTGCAACGTGAAAATTTCATTGGTATTCCCCCTACAAGTACGTGTTTACCTTACTCAAGGGATTCTGTCGAATTTATAGTCATCGCCATTGTCTACCTGATCAACCCCAAAGTTGGAAACTGCAACCTAATCTTTAGATTTGGCGATGGAAATAAAGGCTCAGAAGAACTGGAACGATAAACTGCTTGATCAATCAGCCAAACTCGCTTCAGACTCTTGATGAGTACCTACAGCAAAATTCGCCTTTGAAACGGCAAGCCCCAGACGTAGCTTAGCGAAGTCTTTGGGTAGTTCACACGGTCTTTTGGGTTGTTATTGAACTGGGTATATTGAGGAGCTGACGACAAGTCTCTCGGAGTTTTTGGGCATCAAAGGGTTTGGTCAAATATTCGTTTGCCCCAGCTAGGCGTCCTTGCACTTTATCAAACACTTTGTCTTTGCCAGTCACC
>NZ_DATNPA010000798.1:0-6535 GCF_036703385.1 Allocoleopsis sp.
AATCCCCGCAAGGGGACTGAAACAAAGAACCGTTAACACCAGAGGAGTTGTCGGCACCTTTCGGCCTCACTAATCCCCGCAAGGGGACTGAAACAACCACCCGCTGATTACCGGGAAGTGTCCCCGGTGCCTTTCGGCCTCACTAATCCCCGCAAGGGGACTGAAACTGGCTAATTAGCAGATCCTCGATGGGAACACCCTTGACTTTCGGCCTCACTAATCCCCGCAAGGGGACTGAAACACTTTGGGTGGTCGGACATCTGGGATATTTATTTGCCTTTCGGCCTCACTAATCCCCGCAAGGGGACTGAAACGCAAACTTTGGGCTGGAAGGCGATAAGGGAGTAATGGATACTTTCGGCCTCACTAATCCCCGCAAGGGGACTGAAACTTTAACTTCTGCATATTGCAGGCGTAAGGACTGCTTTCGGCCTCACTAATCCCCGCAAGGGGACTGAAACAGCCCAATTTTGAGGGGCTGGGTATCACTCAGTACTTTCGGCCTCACTAATCCCCGCAAGGGGACTGAAACTCGATACTGGCAGCAGCGAGGAGTACTTCTAAGGCCAGCTTTCGGCCTCACTAATCCCCGCAAGGGGACTGAAACGAGTTTCCCAGGCAACCAAGAGACGAGAACGGACACTTTCGGCCTCACTAATCCCCGCAAGGGGACTGAAACACCATAAAAGCATGACAAGCGCTGCGGCTAAATCTTTCGGCCTCACTAATCCCCGCAAGGGGACTGAAACATCGCTCCTGAAGTAGAAGTCGCTCGTGAGGTAGATGACTTTCGGCCTCACTAATCCCCGCAAGGGGACTGAAACCTGCTAGTCTCTGAACTTCTGCGATCAGGCTGGCTGCTGGCTTTCGGCCTCACTAATCCCCGCAAGGGGACTGAAACATATTAAAGACATGGAAGCGACAGCGACCTAAAAAGCCTTTCGGCCTCACTAATCCCCGCAAGGGGACTGAAACATTAAGGCTTAAGCCATCAGCGTCAATGTGAACGTGTCTTTCGGCCTCACTAATCCCCGCAAGGGGACTGAAACACTTGTAAGCCACAACCTTCTCAATATCAAACTGTCACTTGAACCATATCCTGTCCAAAGTGGAAGCATAAGCTGTCCAGCAACAAGGGGAAAAACCCTGATGCTGTCGTAGGAAGAACAACGGCTTTGGCAGCCAGGTAGAACCATAAGTTGTCCCCAAGTTGAAACTGGAAGGATAAGATGTCCTAGAGTTGATAAACTGACAATATCCTCCCATTGCTGCCAGAGAAAAAATAAATGCTGGACGGGGAACAGTTTGTGCGGTGGTGCCAGCAGCTCGGCTTGGCAGAACCAACAAGGAAATACATCGAACTGTTACGCAGTTCGCCACCATCTCGTGTGGTACGCAGTAGGACAGGCAACGTGAGTGGTCGTTACCCCAGCCGGAAAATGGGCGTGACTATTCAGTTTGAGAGCCACCACAACGAATTGGCAGGCATCTATGAAATGGAATATGACCCAGATGTGCTGGAATATTACGACCAACCGAGTGGGATCAAACTGAGCTACCAAGCTCTGAGCGGTCGGAAAGTAGGAGTCCTGCATACCCCAGATTTCTTCGTGTTGCGCCGAACATCTGCAGGCTTTGAAGAGTGGAAAACACTGGATGAATTAGTGAGATTATCAGCCAAAATGCCTGCTCGTTACGTGCAAGAAGCATCGGGTCAATGGCAATGTCCTCCAGCAGACGAAGTAGCCCAAAGCCTAGGGCTGTATTATCGCATCCGCTGCAACACTGAAATTGACTGGGTTTTCCAAAATAATCTTCATTTTCTCGAAGACTACTTGCAGCTGTCCGATTTGGACATAGAAGAGAACGTTCGTGCCAACATCACATTACTGGTGGAACTTCATCCAGGAATTACCTTAGGTGAATTGCTCGAACAGGGATACAACTGTGACGAGGTTTATACCCTAATTGCCCAAAATCATTTAAAGGTGGATTGGCGGGGTGTCAACATAGCGCAAATTGGTTCACAGCTTCAAATCTTTCCGGCTAGTCAGGAAGTTTGTCAAACCGAAACAACCAAGTGGACAGGAGCATCAACCTTAGAATTAGCCCCCAACTTAGTTGACCTGAAACCCGGTTCTCCTGTGGTGTGGAATGGAAAAAGCTTATCGATTCTCAATCGCGGAGAAACCCATACAGCCCTACTCAATGAAGAAGCAAAAGTTATCCAACTACCCAACGTTGCCCTATTGGAATTAGTCCAACAGGGTGAGTTAACAGGAGTTGTCACCCAATCCTCATCTTCTAACGTCGTTAATGACATTCTAGCCAAGGCGAGCGTTGATGATTGTGCAGAAGCTAACCGTCGCTATTCCATCATTGCTCCCTACCTAGCGGGTGAAAAAACTACCGATAAGCAGGTCGTCTCAGGACGTACTATCCGCCGTTGGTTACTTTCGTGGCAAAAAGCCCAGGAGCGATATGGGTGCGGTTATGTGGGTTTATTGCCCCGCATCAGCTCTAAAGGTAATCGCCAATCTAAATTACCGGAAGTGACACAAAAAATTGTAGACGAATTCATTGCTAACAACTATTTAAATCTCAAACAGCAAGGAAAATTCACCGTTTACAGTTCACTGGTACGAGCCTGTGAACAGCAAGGGATTACCCCTTGTAGCTACAAAACATTTGTCCGAAACATTCATCAAAAATCTAACTACGAACAGGCTTTAAAAAGGCAGGGGCGTAGGGCAGCTTACAAGTACGAACCTTTTTATTGGGAGCTAGAGGTAAACACTCCTAGGCACGGACAACGACCCTTTGAAATCTGCCATATTGACCATACACAATTAGATATTGAGCTAGTTAGCTCCCATACATCAGTAAATCTGGGTCGCCCTTGGGCCACCTTCCTAACAGACGCTTACTCACGACGAATACTAGCCGTTTATCTGTGTTTTGACCCACCCTCGTACCGTAGTTGCATGATGGTGATGCGCGAGTGTGTCCGTCGTCATGGACGCCTGCCCGACACGATAGTGGTGGATGGAGCCAAAGAATTCATGAGTATTTACTTCGAGAGGCTCCTAGCAGCTTACTTTTGCACCAAGAAAACCCGACCGGCTGCCAAACCTCGATTTGGTTCAGTATGCGAGCGTTTGTTCGGGACAGCTAACACCATGTTGATTCACAATCTCCAGGGAAATACGCAAATTAATAGAAATTCGAGGGCGGTGACGAAAAGCGTTAATCCTCGTAATTTAGCCATCTGGATTCTGGGGAGTTTGTATCAGAATTTATGCGATTGGGCTTATGAATTTTACGATAACAAGGAGCATCCAGCACTAGGACAAAGCCCAAGAGCGGCTTTTTCAGAAGGCTTGTTGCAAACTGGATTCCGCTCCCACAAACTAATTCCTTACGATGAAACCTTCCGAATTTTGACACTACCAACGACAGCTAAAGGAACTGCCAAAGTCATTCCCAATCAGGGAGTCAAAATTAACCACATCTACTATTGGCATAACAGTTTTCGGAATCCGGAAATTGAAAAGACTCAAGTTCCCGTGCGCTATGATCCAAATGATGTTGGAATTGCCTATGCCTACATTAAAGGTCAGTGGGTAAATTGCATCTCGCAGCACTATAGCAGCTTAGCGGGTCACTCAGAGCGAGAAATGATGGCAGCAAGCGTTCAGTTGCGTCAACAACATAAAAATCACTCCCAACAATTTACAATCACAGCCAAAGCCCTAGCTGAATTTCTAGCAAGTACAGAAGCCCAAGAAGTTATCTTAGAGCAACGGTTGCGGGATGTAGAAGCCAAAGAGGTTTTAGAAATAATTGATGGAGTCAAAATGAAGCGACCTGAAGAACAGCCTCTAGCCTCCGAGTGCCTTTCACTTCCTATAAGTCGAGAAACCTCTCCTAATAGAGATGAGATTGATTCTGAAGAAATTGAACCGTATGAGGAGTTTTGGTAATGCCCTCTGCCAAGAATTTTCCTCCAGAACTCTTAGCCGCTACCCAGGCGGAAAAACTGGCTTACTTTGAAAGCTGTACGGTAGTACACAGGCGATTAAAAATTGCTTATGAAGCTGTGATAGATGCTGTCAATAATCCTGGAGGAGCTTCATTAATCTTTTTGTTTGGTCCTACGGGGGTGGGGAAAACTACCTTACTCCATCAAGTTGTGAAAGTGCTAATAGAGCAGAACTCCAGAGATATGCAACTTGATTGTGGGCATATTCCTGTTGCTTATGTAGAAGCTCGCGCTCCTGAATCTGGGTCTTTCGACTGGAAAGATTATTACAAAAGTGTCTTGGTAGCTTTGGCTGACCCCTTTGTTGATTATAAACTCAGAACTGGCAGTAGCCGAATTGAGGGCAGTGGCTCTTCTCAACGTCTAATTAAATCAAAAGCTAATCTATCAGATTTACGCGAGGATGTAGCTGCGATTATTCAACAACGTCGGTTAATTGTATTTCTAGTTGATGAAGCCCAACGCTTCACTAAAATGGCATCGGGACGAAGACAACAAGACCAAATGGATGCCATTCAATCAATGGCAAGTTTCACGTCCACCCGACACGGGCTTTTTGGCACCTATGAACTGCTACAGTTAAGAAATTTAAGCGGTCAATTGAGCCGCCGCAGTCTAGATATTCACTTTCCTCGTTATCAAGCGGATTGCTCACAGGACGTTAAAGATTTCAAACGGGTACTCAAGAGTTTTGCCTGCCAAATGCCCTTGTTAGAAGCCCCCGATTTAGAGCAGCATTGGGAATACTGTTACGAACGCAGTATCGGTTGTGTCGGGATAGTGAAGGATTGGCTAACACAAGCCTTAAGAAAAGCGTTGGCAGAATCAGCCTCTACTTTAAGCTTGGCACATCTTACACCTTATGCTCCCAGTGTTTCTAAATGTATGCAGATGGCAACTGAGGCGATAGAAGGTGAGAAAGCGCTGCTCCAATCGGAGAGCGAACTGAGCCGATTGCGTCAAAAATTGGGATTAACTGCTAAGGAGCCACCAACAGCAACAGAAGCCTTGCTCAATAGCCCGACCCATTCTACGGCTAACAAAAAAGACAAGAAAACAAAGAAACGTCGTCCGGGAGAGCGTAATCCTCAACGGGATGTTATCGGAGGCGCTCCCAGTGTCAGTTGAAAGCTGGAGTCATCATCAACTGTGGTATTCAAAAACCACAACAATCCCAGAGCGTAGCCGCCTGCATCCTCTTGAACCCATCGGTGTAGGAACGCCTACAGTAGAGAGTTTAACCAGTTATGTGGCTCGGTTGGCAGCAGCTCATCGGGTGCCTACGGGTATTTTGCTAGCTCAAGAAGTAGCTCCACAAGTCAGTAGATATCAAGGCAATCAGCATCAAGGGTTATCCAGATGGTTTTTCCGTGTCTTTTTCAACGATACGGGAGCCTGGAATGGCATGGGAATTATGGCCAATGAGCCAGTTCATGTGTTGGAAGCACTCACAGGACAGCATCAGTTACGGTTTCTCACGTTGTTAAGTTGGGCTAACGTTCTACCGTCACGAGGTTTACTTCGTACCAATAAGGCTTGGTGTCCCGTCTGCTATGACGATTGGGAGCGTTGTGGCAAACCCATCTATGAGCCTTTATTATGGTCGCTCCAGGTCGTGACAACTTGTCCTTTTCATCAACAAGCTTTATGGCATCAATGTCCCAATTGTCAGCGACCGCTCTACCCTCTAGAGTGGAATTCCCGACCGGGTTTCTGCTCTAGATGCCAACAGTGGTTGGGTGTGAGTTCATTTTTGAGTACAGGCGAAACCTCTGAGGATGCTTCCCCAGTAGAGCCACCCGATTGGGAATGGCAGATTTTTGTTGTGCAGTCTGTGGGCAAAATCCTAGAGCAAGCACCTTTTCTTGAGTCTGTGCCAGCTAGAGAAAATCTGGCATTTTGTATTGACTTATGTATTCAAAAAGCTACCAACGGTAATGCCAAAGCTTTTGCTGATTTAATGTATCTGAGTGCTTCCGTACCTGGAGAATGGCGATGTGGTCAGGCACTAGCACAATTAGGTTTGCTCCTTCGAGTCTGTTGGTGTCTTTGTGTTCCTTTACTCGATGTTTTCACAGGCCAGGTGGTGATTGAGCAACCGCTATCGTTGAAGCTTTTGCCTATCACTCAACAACATAGAAAAACTAATCGACGCTTTGATGCGGTGAAAGTACAAAGGTTTTTAGAGGCAGCCTTGTCTTTTGAACCACCCCAGTCTCTCAGACAAGTGGCCGCTACTATTGGATACGACCCTGGCGATATCTCCCGATTTTTCCCCGACTTGTGCCACCAAATTTCGGCTCGTTACAGGTTATACCGACAAGCAATCAGAAAGTCCTAGCTATAATAATGCCATTCCCCAAGTCTATCTCCAGGTACAGCCTCGCGGTTCAAGTCTAGTTACCTCGTCCCACCACGTCGAAGTATAAAGTGACCACAGTTTTGGGGACAACTTATGCTTCCACTTTGGACAGGATATGGTTCAAGTGACAC
>NZ_DATNPA010000799.1:0-10820 GCF_036703385.1 Allocoleopsis sp.
CAAAATGCTGCTGTAGTAAAAGATGACATTGATGCCAACGAACTGCTGAAGGATGGATAGACCCATGCCAGCCCAGACAATTGGAAGTAGTCCACCACTGCGGCTCAAAAGGTCTGAAAACTTGGGTTTGTCTTCTCTGCTAACCGTCTGACGGATTTCCTCGACTTTGGAGATCACGTCACCCCCCACAACCTTGGCGAGAATGTCAGCGGCTTTGCGGTCTTGACCCTGACCAACCAAATATCGAGGCGATTCGGGAATCATCAAAGCCGCTACCCCGTAGAGTACAGCTGGCGGGATTTCCGACCAAAACATCCAGCGCCAAGCCGGGACTCCAAACCAAAATGGTGCCTCAGCTGACCCGCCTGCTCCCAAAGCGATGAAGTAGTCACACAACAGTGCAATGAAAATACCGACTACAATAGCCATTTGTTGGAGCGAACCCAGTCTTCCTCGTAAGTGAGCAGGAGCCACCTCTGCAATATAGGCAGGTGCAATCACGCTAGCCATACCCACTGCAATTCCACCCAAGGCACGCCAGAAGATGAAGTCCCAGATGCCAAATGCCATACCGGAACCAATACCACTTAGGGTAAAGAAAACCGAAGCGATCGCCATTGTCTTAATGCGTCCTTGGCGATCGGCAAACGGTCCCGCAAAGAAGGCTCCCAGTGCAGAACCTAACAAAGCAGAGGAGACCGCAAAACCCGTCATCCCACTACTGGCGTTATAGGCTTTTTGTAGTGCTCCCACTGCACCATTGATCACAGCCGTATCAAATCCGAACAAAAAGCCACCGAGCGCAGCTGCGCAAGCAATCAGGATGACGTAGGAAATCTTGGGTTGAGCGACAATATCATTTTTTTGAGTAAACATGATTTCATTGTTATTTGGGTGTAATAGACGGATTAGATTGGTTTGAGCGGCCTAATTTGTTAAGTTGGGTTTAGCCTGACTTAGAACTTACGAGTTGCACCCACAGCAGCAGCGCAGCGCCTACGTGAGATTTAGAGCTTGGGTGAACACATGCTCCGCAAACAGCGCCAAGGTCAAAGCGATGCTCTGCCAAGGGATACGCCCAAAGGCATAGCTTTTGCTCTTGCTTGATGCACTGCGCTCGCGAACATTTACCGCTGAGAACTTAGCCGCTTGCTAATGAAGCCAGCTGATCGCATCTCAAGTCCATATCTAGTTGACGAAACGTTTTAGTCAGATACCATCAAGGTCACCTACAAAGCAACCCCAATCAATCTGTCCTTCGGATTCAAAACCATACAAAATGGCACTCGCTCTTAGAAGGAGATAACTCAATCTTTTTCCGTGAATGCCTATAGCAAGAATTCTTTTATATCATGAGAAAATTTCGCTACAATCCCTCTCACGATATAGAAAAGATATAAAATGTAGGGTAATTTAATGAATTTTAGGTTGTTTAAATTAACAAATCAATATACATAGTCATGATAAAATAGTTGTGAATTAAGCTGTTAAATTGAAAGAATTAAAATAAATATTGAAGAGTTTCAATTGATTTCTTGCTCCAAGTCAGGAGAGAGGTTAAACAGGAAGAGGTGTTGAAAACCGTTCTCTCAAAATTTACAGCTGTCCAGGGTTGGCTCTTCCATTCTGTAGTGCTAAAACGCGCTTGTGCAAGCGAAGTAGTGGCTTATCTTGAATGCCTGCTGTCATCAGTCCGTTGACAGTTTGCATGAGGTAGTCAGCACAAGAACCCAGTTCTCCAGTAGCTGTAGCAATGCTCTTAACTGTGGTTTCCAGCGAAATATTACCCGCATAAGCCCGATGGCGGCGGTTGATGATAAATGCGATCGCATCTAGTTTTTGTGTACCATCAAATACCCGTACCCAACGAGGAATGTAAGAACCCACAACCATTTCCCGTCGCCAAAGCAGCAGTAGTTCCGACGGTACATCATTAGCCGCGATTCGGTAGACAATACCGCGACAACTCCCACCGTAATCTAAACCCAGTACCAATCCTGGATTCTCTGGAGTACCACGACCTCTTGGTACCCACATGCAAAAGCGGCGATGCCACCCGTAAATTGTTCCGACGCGCTGTTCGGCAAATCTGAAAATAGGGTTCCAGATCAGTGACCCATAAGCGAAAATCCAGACATCGGAAGATGACTCAAGTTGCCCAAGAGTTTGGCGCATTGACTCTTGCAACTGGGCTTCACTGAGGAAATTAACCCCTCCTCCAGCCTGCAAGATGAGCTGCTGTAAGCGTCTGGATTCGAGGTCAGAGCGTGTTAGTGACATGACACAAGGAAATTTCGTTATTTTGGGGTCTAGTCCAAGCAGAACAGCCTTATAAGGTAGAGGCACGATATGTCGTGCCCCTACAGATTATTTTGCACTAACTAAGGAATCGCTATCGGCTACTAACTAGGAAGGAGCACCCGATCGCACAGTTCCCCCTTCATCGGCTGCATCCGTTGATTTGGTTTCACTCGGCTTTTCTAGATGAGCACCGCCGGAGTAAGGCCACTTCCAGTCGCGAATCTCCGGCATATCATCGCCGTATTTGGAGATGTAATGGACGTGCTCGACAAGCTTGTCGCGGAGCATCTGTTTTACATGTGCCCCAACATACTGAAGTTTTGGTAAGCGATCGATGACATCCATCACCAGATGGAACCGATCCATATCGTTCCGGACAACCATGTCAAAGGGCGTGGTCGTTGTCCCCTCTTCCTTGTAACCTCGGACGTGGAGGTTCTTGTGGTTTGTCCGGCGGTAAGTCAGACGGTGAATCAGCCAAGGGTAGCCGTGGAAGGCAAAGATAATGGGCTTGTCGGTCGTAAAGATGGAGTCAAAGTCTTTATCAGAAAGACCGTGAGGATGTTCGGTCTCCGGCTGGAGTTTCATTAAGTCCACCACATTCACCACCCGTACTTTCAGATCGGGGAAGTGCTGGCGTAGCAAGTCAACGGCAGCGAGAGTTTCTAAAGTAGGAATATCGCCACAACACGCCATCACCACATCCGGTTCACTGTCTTGGTCGTTACTTGCCCATTCCCAAATCCCGACACCATGAGTGCAGTGCTTGACAGCAGCATCCATATCTAAGAACTGCAACGCAGGTTGTTTTCCGGCAACGACGACGTTGACATAGTGGCGGCTACGCAGGCAGTGGTCGGTCACTGACAGCAAGGTGTTGGCATCCGGCGGCAGGTAAACCCGAATCACCGCTGCTTTCTTGTTGACTACATGGTCAATAAAGCCAGGGTCTTGGTGGCTAAATCCATTATGGTCTTGCCGCCAGACGTGGGAGGTCAGCAGGTAGTTGAGAGAGGCAATGGGTCTACGCCAGGGAATGTGTCGGCAACTCTCAAGCCACTTAGCGTGCTGGTTGAACATCGCGTCAACGAGGTGGATAAACGCTTCATAGCAGGAGAAGAAGCCATGTCGCCCTGTGAGCAAGTAACCTTCCAGCCAGCCTTGGCAGGTATGTTCGCTAAGCATTTCCATCACCCGACCGTCGGGAGAAAGGTGATCGTCGTAGGAGTAGGTTTCATCCATCCAAGTGCGATCGCTTGCCTCAAACACAGCGCCCCAACGGTTGGAAGCTGTCTCGTCCGGGCCCACGATCCGGAAGTTCCGCCGCTCCTGGTTGCGATTCATCACATCCCGCAGCAATTCTCCCATGACGCGAGTAGCTTCTGCATAGGTGGTGCCGGGATTGGTCACCTCGATCGCATAATCCCGAAAGTCGGGCATCTTCAGGTCTTTGAGCAGGATGCCACCGTTGGCGTGGGGGTTGTCACCCATGCGCCGTTGTCCCTTGGGAGCTAGTTCTGCCAGTTCATCAATCAGCTTGCCATTCTCATCGAAGAGTTCTTCTGGCTTGTAACTCTTCATCCAGTCTTCGAGGAGTTTGATGTGGTCTGGCTTGCTTGCCAGTTCTGCGAAGGGGACTTGGTGCGATCGCCAAAAACCCTCGGTTTTCTTGCCATCCACTTCCTTTGGTCCTGTCCAACCCTTGGGCGATCGCAAAATAATCATCGGCCACTGAGGGCGCTTGGTATTACCATTAACACGAGCATTGTGTTGAATGGCTTTAATTTCTTCGGTGACGGTGTCGAGGGTAGCCGCCATCAATTGGTGCATGGCTTCCGGATCGGAACCTTCCACGAAGTAGGGCTTGTAGCCATAACCAACGAACAGGCTTTCTAACTCCTCATGACTAATTCGCGACAGGATTGTCGGGTTAGCAATCTTGTAGCCATTTAGGTGCAGGATAGGTAGTACTGCACCATCCCTTACGGGGTTGAGAAACTTATTGGAGTGCCAAGCTGTAGCCAGAGGCCCGGTTTCAGCTTCCCCGTCCCCCACGACGCAACAAACCACCAGATCAGGATTATCAAAAGCTGCCCCGTAAGCATGAGAAACCGCATAACCCAGTTCACCGCCTTCGTGGATGGAACCCGGAGTTTCCGGAGCGACGTGGCTGGGAATGCCACGCGGGAAGGAGAACTGCTTGAACAGCTTCTTCATTCCTGAAGCGTCTTGGGAAATGTTGGGGTAGTACTCGCTGTAGGTACCCTCCAGGTAGGTGTTCGCCACTAAGCCCGGACCTCCATGCCCCGGCCCTGCAATGTAGATGGAGTCTAGATCATATTTTTTAATCACCCGGTTCATGTGAACGTAGATGAAGTTGAGACCCGGAGTCGTACCCCAATGTCCGAGTAACCGAGGCTTAACATGCTCTAGTTTCAGAGGTTCTTTCAGGAGCGGATTGTCTAATAAATAGATTTGTCCCACAGAAAGATAGTTAGCTGCACGCCAGTAGGCGTTCATCTTGCTTAATTCTTCTGGGGACAAGGGGCCTTGTTGTAGTTTAGGAGCGGTCGCTTGAATCATGCTTAATTTCTGCCTTTTGATATATGCGATTTTGAAGCAGTTAGGTTAATGCTTGTTGATTCAGGACTAGTCAAAAAATGAGCAATGACCTCTTGGTCAATGACAAAGTGGTGCGATCGCTGATTTAGCACCAAGGGCTTAAGTAGCTTCAATTTTGACGAACACTACTTAAGCCCCTATCCAATGAACCATTTTAAAGCTAGTTTAAACCTCGGTTTGATGGCCAACTGCCCTCGCTTTGACCTATTCACTTTAGTCGTTTCGGATATTCCCAACAGCTCGTACTGCATCTAAGTAAGGGATTCCTTTCCCAATCACAAGACAGATGCTTTACCAGTCTATATTTGCCGAAACTAAAAAGACTTTAATTTGTCTTTTGTCTCAATTCTATTAAGAAAAACTTAAGTAGACAGCTGATAAATCAGTGTTCACGAAAATTATTTGTCAGTTAGTTAAAAGTAGAATGTGAAACATCTGCAATTAGAGAGGTTTTTAAGATAAAACCAGGCTACTATGAAGAGTTAATAGATGACTTTTTCTGTTAGACCTATGTATATCTCTAGACAATAGAACGCTCAATAAATGTATCGTCCTATACATTAAAGAGGTTTTAATTTTATACAGTAAATTAAGTTAAAAAATGGCTCATCTATATGAGCCAGCAAAATTACTATTTTCAGCACTCTAACTTACCAGAGATAGGAAATAGTGAGGAACAACGGTTCCCGATTCTTTCTTCTGTGAGTCTGTCTTACCTTGGGCTGTAAGCCTTGCCCTTTATGGCGACGGTCTTGGTCGGAGTCGGAAGAACCCTACTCGACCTTGCCGATTCCCGATTCCCCGCTTTACAGGGAAAGCTTCACCAGCGCATCTTTCATGGCTGATGGTAGCTGTCGCAAAATCTTGCCTTTCTCACGATCAATGGCAACTAGTGTAACGTGACCTGTTAAGTAGAGTTCTTCTCCGTCTAGCGATCGAATCTCATAATCCCAGTTGATTCGGACACCTTCCATCTCTGCCATGCGGGTTTTGACAACGGCTGCCATTCCCATCCGAAGCGATCGGTGATAGCGTATGGCAAGTTCTACGACGGGTAACTCACATCCCAACGTGACTAAGTCAGCATAGTCGATGCCGATTGAACGTAAGCATTCAACTCGTGCTTCTTCCATCCAGGCAACATAGGTACCATGCCAGACGACACCTGAATAGTCAGTATGGTTGGGGTGTGCCCGCACGAGATATTCAAACCAGTTCTCAGTAGTGGCTGTTAGAGAATAGTTTTGAATCTCACCGCTTGGTGGTAGTTGGGCTGAGGTTTGTGGGTCTTCCAACATGTGATAACTTGTCCTCGTCTATTGAGTACGGCAGGGACTGATGCAGTCGGCTTATCCATCTATTGATTATGCAAAAGAGTTAACGATGGCTGCAACGATGTTGTCTTGCCTAATGTTGGCGTCGTAGGGAACCCTGTTCTCTACCGCTTATCTCCCAGGGAATTGTAAAGGAACTGAGTATAATCGGACACAATCTTTTCAAGTAAATATTACTTAATATTACTCTTAAGGTAGATGTAGCTTTTTACCGGCATTACATAAAGTAATGGTACAGGCAAGCCCCTAGCCATTAGGTTATTGCTTCTGATAGGACAACAGGCTCCTAGCCCTTGCTAGGGGCTATTTTTGCGTTTTGTACAATTATCGAGTATATTTACCCCTGCTTAAAGCAGGGGTAAGGCCAACTGATAGGACAGCAAGCTAATATCCAAAGTTAAGAGTCTTTTCATTATTTATCCCCTCCTTTAAGACCTATGTCTAAATAGGTAGCTAGCTTCTAAACACTACCAAGAATTCCAACATGGAGGGGGGTAAAACGGGAGATTGAGTGCTGGTATCTGCATTGCCTATCTTCACCGTGAATAAGTATTATTCAGGTAGTTGCACTCGATGAGACTACTGCCAAATTTTCCTGCATAAGCTCCCAAGGTTGAGACATAGAGCGTAAAAGCACACTTAGCTCTCTAGAGATTCCAAACTCACACCACGCTCGTCACCCATCTTAGGGAAGAGGTACGTATGTCTTCCATCAAGCGGCGCAAATTCTTGCAACTCATTGGCGCATCTACTCTGTCAACCTTGAGTTTAGGTCAACTTGATTTACCACAGGGTAATCCCTCTGCTCAAGCTCTCACACAAAGTACACCCCGCAAACTGGCCTTGCTCGTTGGTATTAATGCTTATGTTAATAATAGAAGATTTCCTTCCTTAAGAGGGTGCCTCACGGATGTCGAATTGCAACGGCAGCTACTCATTTACCGTTTTGGCTTTAATCCTCAGGATATTCTCATCTTGACCGACACTCAAGCGACACGGCAGGGCATTTTAGAGGCATTTGAACAACATCTGATCGAACAAGCACAGCCAGGGGATGTGGTAGTGTTTCACTTTTCAGGATACGGTTCTCAGATCGCTGACCCAGACTGCGACTCTGCCGATTGCCTCAATAGTACGCTGGTTCCTGTGGATAGCTCATGGCACCTTGAGCGCTCGGTACCGGATATTATGGGATACACGCTTTGGTTGCTTATCGCCGCATTGAAGACGGAAAATGTCACGGTTGTCATTGATGCTAGTCACGCTGGCGATATCATAAGCAGCGAGTTGGGTTCCTCTTCACCGAGTATTTCTACAGGAAAATCGCGCAGTGGCAGTAGACCGCAACCTAACGCCCAAGAGAAAGCCTACCAGCAACAATGGCTAGGACGGCTGAGTCTTTCGCCCTCAGAGTTTAGAGAGCGGCGGCGAACTGGAATCCCCAAGGGAATGTTGCTGGTTTCCAGTCAGCGAGAGCAACTTGCTGCTGATGGAATCTTTAGTGGCTTTTGTGCTGGAACGTTTACTTATCTCATGACTCAGTATCTCTGGCAACAGACGGGGAATGAGTGGGCTAGAAGTGCGATCGCTAATATCTCTCGTGGTCTTACACCCCTATCTTCTACCACTCAAATCCCCCAATTGGTGGTTAAGTCCAACAGTGGGAATGAAAAGCGCCCTATCTATTTCCTAGAACGCTACACACCTCCGGCGGAAGCGGTGATTACTCAAATCGAGGGTAAAACTGTAAAATTATGGCTCGGTGGCATCGAGCCGCAGAGTCTACGGGCATTCAATCAAGGCGCAACTTTAACAATTGTAGATAAGGCAGGCCATGCGCAAGGACTGATAGACATAGAATCCCGCGTCGGATTAGTGGGGGTGGGCAAAGTCATCAAGGCATCACCCAAGGAGGTTCAAGTTGGAGCCTTACTCCAGGAGCGTATGCGCGGGATTCCCGATCAGTTGACCTTACGCCTTGGCCTTGATCGCTCATTGGGGAATAACTTAGCTGAGGCGCAACAGGCTTTACAATCGATTAAATTTATCGAAATCTTATCCTCCGGACAAGGTGAGATTGATTACATTCTGGGTTGTATAACGCGTCGCGATCGCCAAATATCCAAGCAACCGCAAGGCAGAGCGCTTCCGCCCATTGGGAGTATAGGCTTACTCTTACCCGGACGAGTGCTGGTTCCTGGCAGCTTTGGAGAAAGTGGAGAAAGTGCGATCGCAGCTATCAATCGCCTCCAGCCCAAATTCAAATCCCTGCTAGCAACTCGGATGGTGAAACTAGCGCTCAATCCCAATTCCTCGCGGTTGAACGTGAAAGCCTGGATGAGGCAAGAGGACAACCCTCAGGGTGCGATCGCACAAGCCTTTGCTATTCGAGGTTCTAGCCAGGGTGCAGTGCCAGGGCAGGAAATGAGTGCCCAAGTGGAATATGCTGGCACTATGCCCGTTCTACCGATACAAAAGCGCGTTCAGTTGCATATTGCGAACCATGAGCCTCGCCCCCTTTATTGCAGTATTTTGGTGATTGACTCCACTAGGGAGATATCGATTATCTTTCCCAATCAGTGGGCAGCAAAAGAGGAGATTACACGGGTAGAAGCGGGGCAAACACTACTTGTTCCTGACCCCAGTAAAGATAACTTTAGTCTCGTCACTCAAGAACCCAAAGGAGTGGCAGAAGTTTTGATTATCGCGAGTAGCAAGCCACTGCGAAAAACGCTATTGTCCTTGCGTGCGATCGCACAACGAGGAGGACAGCAACGGGGGCCTATTGCTTTGAATGCTCCCAACGATTCAACGGATGTGGTTGCTAATTTGCTCGATGACTTGGATACAGGTAATTACATTAACACTGCTATTACAGTAACTAACCAGAGCGTTCGTAGGCTCGATACGACCCAGTTAGCGGTCATGTCAATTTTGTTTGAAGTCGTTTAACTTCCTATCTTACCAAATCTGCCTTGATAACCCCTCTTATCTCTTTTATTTGCTCAGAGTTCTCTACTCAGTAAACTCTCAGGCTCTTCTCTTTGGTTCTTTAAAAAGGGAGTACTCCATCCGGATTTGGTAGGGGATGTGCCTGGATGTTGCAGACCTCTCTACGGCTAAATGTTGTTGCATAACTTTCCCAAAGTAGGACGATAAGACTTATATAGGACGTATATATACGTTATTTACTCGCGCTTTTCGGAAAGGTTGCTTCTATGTATCCCCATTTAAAATACTTGAGTCTGATTATTACCACACTGCTCATTTCTCTGGCTTCTCCTTTACCACCCGCAGAAACTCTCCCAGGAATCTCTAGCAGCCAAGCACAAGCGCAGACGAGCCAAAACCGCAAGGCTGAGGCAGATAGCTTTTGGGAGCGAGGGACTAAACAGGTGGATGACAACCAAGATGAAGCGGCGTTGAAGTCTTTCCAACAAGCACTGACTATTTATCGAGAAATTAAAGACCGCCAAGGAGAAGGAAAGGCGCTGAAAGGTTTGGGGAATGCCTACCTTGACCTGAACGATGATGATAACGCGATCGCATCTTATCAGCAGAGCTTGGTTATTGCCCGCGAAATTAAAGACCGCGAACTAGAAGGCAGTTCTTTAAACAAGCTGGGGGACGCTTACAATGATGCTCTAAATGAATACGAAAAAGCGGTTGATTACCAGCAGCAATCTCTAGCCATCTCACGAGAAATTAAAAATCGCGAACTTGAATCCGATGCTCTACGCGATTTAGGCAATGCTTACTATTCTTTAAAAGACTATCAAAAGGCAATTGATTACCATCAGCAAGCTATCACGAGCGCGCGGGAAATTAAAAACCGCAAATTAGAAGCAAAAGCTCTAAGAGACGTGGGATTGGATTATTCGGGGTTAAAAGACTACCCGAAAGCAATTGATTATTACCAACAAAGTTTAACAATCGCACGAGAAATCAAAGACCGTGAACAAGAAGGATGGTGTTTAAACAGTCTGGGAGACGCTTACGACAACCTGAAAGATTATACCAAAGAGATTGATTACCAGCAGCAAGCTTTGAGCGTAGCACGAGAAATCAAAAATCGTGAACTTGAATGGAATGCTTTGCATGATACAGGCTCGGCATACTTTTCTCTGAAAGACTATCCGCAAGCGATTGATTACTATCAGCAAGCGTTGAAAATTGCACGAGAGTTAAAAGACCATGCAGGAGAAGGAAAAGCCTTAGCCAATCTTGGAAATATTTATCACACTTTGCATGAGCACCCAAAAGCGATTGATTTTTTTCAGCAAGCCTTAGCGATTTCAAGACAAACTAAAAAGCGCGAGCTTGAAGCCTATGTTCTTGATTCTCTAGGAAATATTTTCTACAACTCAAATAACTTTCAAAAAGCCCTTGAATACTATCAACAAGCTTTAGTTGCTGCTAAAGAAAGTAAAGATCAGGATGCTCAAGCTCAAACTCTAGAAAACATGGGCGATACTTACCACTATCACTTAAATGACGACCAGAAAGCACTTGATTATTATCAACAAGCGTTAACCATCGCACGGGAAATCAAAAATCGCGATC
>NZ_DATNPA010000800.1:0-21605 GCF_036703385.1 Allocoleopsis sp.
GAAGTGGGCTTGATGTAAAACGCAGTCAAAAGGTTTTTGAGTACCTCCTTTTCTGACTTATCGGCGAGAGACGGTTGTTCTCTGGCTTTCTGAATTAACTCCACAACTGGGTCGTTACTGTCTTTAAGTCGTGCTTCTAGCATGGCAACTTTGGCACATTCATTCCCCGATTGCACCACACACAACGCGGCCTCAGTCATAAAGCGTCGCAAATCGTCGCTCTCCAGTCCAGCCAACCGCAAGTTTTCATCCTGGCGCTGCTTGTCGAGTACCCACTTCACCGACTCATCGTAAATGCGGATTTTTGCTGTGATTCCCTCTGCCTCAGCCAACTTCTGGACGTTGAGATGCTGCTCCCGGTGCATTCGTCCCAGGAGATAGAGTAGCAAGGGTTCTCGTGCCAGGTTGTCTTGAATTTCCGCTGGGCAAGCCTGCAAAAACTGCTGAAATTCAGAGGCTTCTTGCGTCCCCACTTTAGCCGCCCATTTGTCCAGCCAGGTTTGCCGAATCGAGTCACCCATCGGCTCAATTGCCACTCGTTCCAAGCTTTTTGTTTGCGAGAGCAGCCGCTCAATTCCTTGCAGTGCCAGGGGACGCCCCGTGACTAAAAACCGATGATGGCTACCCCTCTGAAACATCTCCACCTGCTCTAGAAATTCTTGCACTCCCCCGCTAGAGCGTCCCTCCAGTAACAGCTCATCAAACCCATCCAGCAAAAACAAAAACCGGGTATTTTTATCTGTAAGCCAGCCGCGATCGCTTTTGACAAAATCAACGGTATCTAGGTAATTCTCCAACGTGTCGGTTAGGTTATTCTCTAGCGATCGCAAATGCCGCAACCGAATCACAATTGGGGTAAACGTTGGGTGCAACGCCTGCCGCACTTTATCCGCAAACATCCGACAAAACACACTCTTTCCGCGCCCTGCTTCGCCCTGAATAAACAAGACGTTCTTGTCTTTAGGGAAGTTATCGAGTCTTGCTCTAACCCACTCCCCAATATCAACCAGCTCTGTGTCTGGAATAGGTTCGCCTTTGATATCGAGCAGTTTTACTTTTAACGGCACGTACAAATCCCGAAAGGTAATCTGCTTTTCATCTTCTTCATCAAAGATGTATTCATCGGGCTTAGGGCGAATTTCCGTATCCAAATACTCTTCAATACTCAGGTACTTCTCTAGCTGCTCCTTCCCACCCGCGCTATACCATTTCACCAATCGCTCCACCGACTCCCCAACTTTGATCAGTGCAGGAATCAGATACTCATTGGTTTTTCGTGCCACTTTTTCAGTTAACGTTCTTGCCTCTGTCTCTGGCAATCCCGCCTGTATGAGCCGTTGCAGTAAAACCTCATTGAATGCCTCTGCCAGTTGAGATTCGTGGAAATAAACAATAGCTTTTTTCGCCTCTCGCTCCTCGAACTCCCGCTTGCCCAGTTGTTCAATCTCCCGCTCAACCGATTTAGAGGCTGGAGAATGACCAATTCGCGCTACTAATTCCGGCTCATC
Source organism: Allocoleopsis sp. (assembly GCF_036703385.1). NCBI lineage: Bacteria > Bacillati > Cyanobacteriota > Cyanophyceae > Coleofasciculales > Coleofasciculaceae > Allocoleopsis > Allocoleopsis sp. The sequence goes on from NZ_DATNPA010000800.1 coordinate 1,509, forward strand.
TTTGAGAATAGCTTGAAAGCTTTCCAGGTAAGCCGCTTGGCTAACCAGTGCCATACACTGCTCCAAACTCAGCTCTTTCTTCGTCGCGTCAGCAATCAGCTTGAGGAGGGTAATCGCCAGTGGTGCAAAGGGAATCACTGCCCCAGCCACTTGACCCAAGGGAGCATTGAGAACATCTAGCAGCGAGGAAAATTGTTCTAAATAAGGTTTAAGGGCTTGAGCGTTGGGTGATTGTTCCTTAAGGGCTTTTGCCAAATCAAATACAGCTTTGGCAGCTTCAGCTCCCGTCTTCGTTACCTCCACCGATTGCCCCCAGTTCAGCTCTCGGATATCGGTAGTCAAAATCCTCCAGAGCGAGAGCTTCATTCCCATTGCCTAGTCTCCTATCTTGCCAATAAGATTCTGGCAAAAATAGATCAGCATCTTAACCCGACTACCAACCGGAAATCAGTTTCTCTAGTCGGCTTCAGCCAATGACCAGCTACTTCTTGTGTGGTGGTTGTGTGGTGGTTGTGTGGTGGGCATCTCGCCTACCCTACAAAATAATTGACAAAAATGCAATGATACTGTGATTAGATTTAAAAACTAACCCCCGTCCCGAGTAGGGAAGGGGGAACCGGACTCCCCTCTCCTCATAGGAGAGGGGTTGGGGGAGAGGTCAGATTTGGGATTCACCAACAGGCGATCGCAATAACTTGGGCAGTTACCTACCCTAGATTTTTCTTTCCCCCCTTAATCAGCCGGAGCTTATACAAGGAGGTTAGGGGAGTCTAAAGCGTTAGTGATTGCGGATCGGTTTCAATCAACTTCGCCAAATCTTGCAGGAACGCTGCCGCATCAGCACCGTAGATAATCCGGTGGTCACAAGTGATATTCACCTGCATCTGACGCCGCACACCCATCATTCCTTCCTCCGTTGCCACAACGCTGGGGCGTGAAGCTCCGATCGCCAAAATTGACCCTTGTCCTGGGGGCAAAATAGCATCAAAACGGTCAACCCCAAACATGCCCAAATTGGACAGAGTGAAGGTACCAGAGCTATATTCCTCCGGCTGCAACTGCTTGAGTCTGGCGCGTTCTACCAAATCTTTCCAGCTGCGAGATAGGGAATAGATATCAACTTGGTCAGCTTGTTGCAAGACCGGTGTAATCAGCCCTCCACCGGGCATTGCCACCGCTACAGCAATATTGATGAAACTATGATACTGAATGCCCTGTTCTACACAACTCGCATTCACCAAAGGATGTTTTTGCAAAGTAACCGCCACGGCCTTAGCCAGCAGTGCCGTCATCGTCACGCCTTTGGACTTGATTTTTTTGTATAACTTATCCAGCTCATCGGTTGTAATGGTATAGCCAACGTGGAAAGTAGGCACCTGAAGGCTGGCAACCATATTCCGTACCACCGCATTTTGCAGCGTATTAAACGGTACGGTTTCACCCAAGGCAGCAACGGGAACGGCTGGGGTGGGTGCTTGACGAGGTGCAGGAGCAGCTGGAGCAGGGGCTGAGGCTGGTTTCGGTGCTGTTGTCGTCGCAGCTGGCGCAGGTGCGGGAGTACTCGCTTTCCCAACGGCAGCTTCCACATCCTCAGCAACAACCCGCCCATGAGGGCCACTACCTTTGATCGTGTTCAGATCGACGCTCAGTTCCTTGGCTAACTTACGAGCGCGAGGCGAGGCGACAATCCGTCCATTGCGAATGCTGGGGGTGTCTTGAACCGCCACTGGGGCTGCCTCTACTTGTCCGGGTGTCGGTGTGGGTGCCGTGTCTTTTTGAGTGCTGGAAGCCGCAGCGCCTTGCCCTAATTGAGCTGCGTGTTGTTTGACTTGCTCAATTTCGGCTTCCGTTTCTGCCAAAAGTGCGATCGCGGCACCCACAGAAGCCGACTCACCTGCTGGTACCGTGATGACAGCCAGATAACCTTCATAGAAGGACTCAACGTCCATATCCGCCTTATCCGACTCAACCACCACCACAGTTTCGCCTTTCTCAACTTTGTCGCCTGGAGATTTCACCCAGGAAACAATTTTGCCTTCGGTCATTGTGGAACTGAGGGCGGGCATAAAAACTTCGTGGATCATGGGGTTGGTATATCTAAAATTTACGTGGCGTGAGATAGTAAGAACTTATGCAAATTGCATTGTAGCTTGAGGAACGGCTCACTAATAAACCTTCCTCACTTGAGGCTTCGCTGCTTGCCGTATTCTCGAGCTTTTTGAACTAGCTCTAAAACATCTAAATTGCTCGATGTCAGTGACTTCTGTGGAAAATACAGCCCTTGTAAAGCATAACCGATTAACCCTCCGTATTCTCTAAACATGAGAAAGGTTTTATCCCTAAAGCTCAGGTAAGAAGGCAGAGGAGTAGTACGGGGAATTACGGTAAAACCATTGGCGCGGAACACGAGCATTGAGCGCAACATGTGGGGTTCGTCTGTCACTAACAGAATCCGCTGCCTTCCCTGCGCCTGTAGTATAGCCGCTGAGAAAAGTGCATTTTCGGCTGTAGTTAAAGAACAATTTTCACCATCTAGTGCTCGCTTAGGAATACCTTTTTCCTCTACTTGCTCGAGCAGACTGCGAGCATCATCAATTCCACTTGCAAAAACCAGTGGCGCTCGCCCAGCCTTCCAAAGTTTAGCAGCCAGATCAGCTCTGTCTGTATAAAATCCTCCTGCCCCCCGTCCCAATAGCACAATTGCATCTGCTTTTGTCCCAGGGTCAGATGGCAGGAAAAGCACCAAAAAATCACTGGCAAAAAAAACTAATAACGGCAAAATAGCCGTCAAACCAAATAGTAGCCAAAATCCTTTACGATTTTTGAACCAATGTCTCCATCGAGCACGCTTAATTCCCCAGAAAAGAATAACAAAAACAACTAATAGCACTAGGGTTCCTATTAGAGGCTTATTAATCCATGCTGCCTGCAACCCAGGAAGGAATATTGGCAGTTTATTCAGGGCTCGGACGCACAAACTTGACTCAAACATTCAAAGTTCTAGCCAGACTTGCCATGAGTAATTTATAGCATCTATAGTTTTAGGCGGCTACATTGACGATCAAGCTTAGAGCTGCCATGCATCTTGCTATTGCACGGCGACAGTAACGGGTTTTATTGGAAGTTTGGCTTGTGTTTGGGGATAAAGGGCTGGGATAGCTGGGTAGGAGGCTTGGACTTCTTACAAAGAAAGGCAGACCGGAGCTTTAGTGAGGACAGGAGGCAGAGGGCAGAAGGGAAGAGGGGGAAAAGAAGTTTTATAGTCTCTACTTCTGTTTCTTAGCCATGATGTTGTGTATCATTCCCTGATTCAGCAATACTACCGTTGAATAAATCAGTAGGCGCAAAAAAATAAGGATGATGTCGTAGCGAATCTTAAGCTGTGGATACTTGTGTCAGAGCGGGTTAACGCGATATTCCTGGGGAAAGGCCGATAATTAACCAACAAAACCCACCCATAGTATTAAGAGTTCCATACCCGTCCTAACTAAAGCTGCGGTACCCAAGTGTTGCGTTTATTTTTACCCACATACTTACCATGTCATCTCACTTTAAAATTCTTCTCGTGGTACTCGCTGGTATGGCGATGACGCTGAGTGCTTGCAGTCCGAGCGATGTGACACCAAAAGCTTCTGTTAATCAGAGTGAAACCGTAGCAACGCCAGAAGCAAGCGCGACTTCACAGGAGCCAAGAACTTCTCCTAGCTCTAGTCCGAGTCCATTTCCTCAGAAAACAACGTCTTCTGTCAGTCCATCACCCATCCGTCAACCCACCCACAACCTGAGTCCAGAGTCTTCAAAATCTAAGTCTTCTGTGCAGTCTTCGGCTAAGGTTCAAAGCGATCGCGAGAACTACAAAGCTATGGAACTAACCAAAATTGCCAAGGACAAGGCTGTGATTGGCAATGACCCAAAAGCGATCGCAGTTGCAGCTTTTGGTGACGTTGACTCAGAAGGCGGTTCGCGAGACATACAAGTCGAGTATCCCCAACCGGATCGCGCTGTGGTGATTGTCACCCAGACCGGTGTTGCGGATGATTCGGTGCGTGCAATTCGGTATCGCGCTGAATTAGTACCCACAACAAAATCCTCCCAGACAGGCAAGCAGTGGAAGATGGTATGGGCTGGCTCCCAGTTTACCTGTCAACCGGGGCGAGGTCATCAAGATTGGTCAATGAAACTTTGCTCTTAACATTCTCTATGCTTGTCTCTTTGTAGATGACCCTGAATCGAATGACACTCCGTTAAGAACATTCGGGGATGATAGCAAAGCGGGACGGATTCCGAACGGGGTCGGAATTCTAGTAATAGCGTAGCGGGACAAAGTCCGCAGGTGAAGGTTTGTTGATCATCCTGGGACAGAGTTGAGGAATTCTCTGACCTTCCTTATCTTCGTGCCATTCGACCCTGCATAATAAGATGCGTACTCCAGCGATCACCCCACTCTACTAGCGCGGCCTAGACGTCCCCGCGAATTTCTTCTACTACTCCATCCCGCAGAAGAATTTCTACATTCATTTTTCGCACTAGGTTATCCCCCAGTTCCACACGGAAATAGCTTTCCATCTGACCTTGACTCACTTCCTGATCCAGTTCCAGCATCTGTACTTGTTGCAGTTGCTGTAACTGCTGATTTTTTTGCTCTAGCAGTTCACTCTTCTTTTGATTGACCTGCATTTGGATATTCTCAATTTGCTGCGCCACCTGCGGCCCAGGAGGTTGCAAGTTTTGCTTTTGGATTTCTGCGATCGCTCGTTGCCCCTGCATATCGAGTTGTTGCAGCTGAGAGTCAATTTGGTTAATCTGCGCTTGAAGTTGCTGCTGAACCTCTTCCTTCCATCGGGGGGTAACGATGGCTTTGATATTGACCGGTCGCTTCAAGAGTAAGTTTGACTTAAATTCGTCCATATCTGTTGCGTCAGTAGATCTGAAGGTTAAACAGTTTGAAGTGTCCTACTCCGGAGGAACACCGAAAGAGAGAATAACACGGGCTCAAGGATGAAGACTCAAGCCTGAACTTCATCCTTCATAATTTAGCCCCCCTCACTTTTCACCTGAATCAGGCAAACATCCCGATAATAATATCGTGATAACGTTCCATAACAACGGGTCGCCGGATTTTCAACGTTTGAGTCATCATGCCGTTTTCTTGGGAAAATGGCTCTAAAATTAGCTCAAAAGGGCCTATTCGGTCATCAGGCCGATAACCTGGGCGGTTTTTTACTTCTCGGTTCAATTCGCTACGGAATAAGCTCTGAACCTCTTTACTATGCAGGTTAATAGCTGTCCGGAACTCCTCTGGAGGTGCATTAGACTGACGGGACGCAGAATCAGGAAGAGGCAGGTCTAGATTTTGAGAAGCAGCCCACTTCTGTAAGGCTTCAAGATTTGGCACAATTAAGGCACCGAGCGATCGCTGGTCTTGACCCACTAGCATAATTTGATCGATATAATCACTGCGTAGACAAGCATCCTCAATGGGCTGTGGTTCAATATTCTCACCATTGGTTAACACAATCGTGTCCTTCGCCCGACCGGTCAGCACGAGGTGATTTTCGGGTGTCACCCAACCCAAATCTCCCGTATCAAACCAACCGTCCGAATCAATGGCTTTAGCGGTGGCTTCGGGTTTGTTGTAATAGCCTTGCATTACTTGTGGTCCCTTTACCAGAACTAAACCCTGCTGTCCTTGAGGGAGTAGCTGACGGGTTTCGGGGTCAACAATCCGAATTTCTGTATCAGGCATCGGTGGGCCTGAACTATAGCGCAAGTTACGCCAAGGACGACGCACGTTGGTGACGGGAGAGGTTTCTGTCAAACCATAGCCCACCAACACGTCTACACCAATAATCTCAAAAAAGTCGTCCAAGTGCCTTGCTAGGGAACCGCCACCGCTAATAACTTCCTTAATTTGTCCACCGGTTGCCTCGCGAACTTTTTGATAAACTATCTTGTCTGCCAATTGATGAACAGGCCAGAGGGCAGCGGCTTGGACACTAGCTTTTAGTCGTTGGATGGCTGAAGGTTGGAGGTTTTCTAAGCTCAATCCCTGCGCTAGACGCCGTGCTTCAATGTAGCGTTTACTTGCGCTTAGGAAGTTTTGTACCAATCGCTGCTTAGAGGCCGGCTGTTCGCGGAACTGCTTTTGCACGCCTTCGTAAATGGATTCCCACAGTCGGGGTACACCCACCATCAATTGAGGTTTAAATTCTTTGAGGTCTTTTTTGACGTTGCGTAAGTTCGTATAAATCTGTGTACAACCTTGGGAAAGGATATAGTACTCAGCTGCTCGCTCGTAGGCGTGCCAACTGGGGAGGATGGAAAGCACTTTATCGCCCGGTTCCGGTACCCATACGGAACCAATGTTTATGACTTGATGCAGCAAGTTACCATGAGTCAGCATGACGCCCTTGGGCTTGCCGGTGGTACCGGAGGTGTAGAGTAGGGTGGCTAAAGTATCCCGGTTATGGGTAACACTCTTCAGGGGGTGAGATGCCCCAGCCGCCATTAATTCGGCATAGTTGATAATTTTCAGTGTTTCGCCTTCTGGCGGCTTTTCTTCGGAGAGGAGAATCACCCACTCAAGGGGGAGAGAGTCTAAGCGATCGCGTAAACTTTTCAGCAGGGCAAGGTTTTCCACCACTAAACCAATGCTACCGCTATCTTCCAGTATATAGAGCAGTTCTTCACGCTCTGCCTGAGCACTACGCACCGCATTTGCCGCCCCTGCTGTAATGATGCCCTGATCAGCAATCATCCATCGGGGACTGTTGTCGGCAAACAGAGCAATCCGAGTCGGGATTCCTGTCTCATCCAATTCTGTCTTCAACCCCAGTGATTGCAACCCAGCCGCAAATTGCTGAATCTGTTGATATAACTGGGCATAGGTGAGGCTCGAAGGTTTGGCACCGTGCGCTCCTACACTATGAGGGTCTTTGAGAGCAACAATATTCTCAAAGCGTTGAGCAGCAAGAGGCCAAATTTCAGGCAGGGACTGCACGGAAGAATAATCGGCAGCACGTTTGAGGTTATTACTCTCTTCCTGGGTAAGGCGGTGAGCAGGGTGGTCGTTCGACATAAGTCAATTCCCTGAATAGTCGATTGTTTGTGTTTTTACCATAATCCTGCGCTGAGCCAGAATAAATACTCTGAGAGGACAGTATTGATTCTGCCACTCGTTCCAGCAAAAACTCTCGTGAACCCTAGTTGACAGACTGCCTATTTCATATTTCGTCTCTTTTGTCAATGCATTTTACTGGACTGGTGCTCAACTAGTATGTAATCGATACAACATGCCAAAAAAACCGTGGAGGTCACGGAAACAAGAGGTTAGTTGCCTGAGTGCCGCCAGCGATCAAATTGATCTTCGGAACACCCATTAATATATTTGTTGCTGACCCAACCACTCAGGGGTTTAACCACCTCCGGAGTCTTTCCAGGGGGCGACGTTACTCTTCCAGTTAGTTGAACCCAGTTACCCGATCGCCGCACGGCTCGAACACCATCTCCCCTATTGAGTTTAGCGACAGTTCGGTACTGAACGCCGGGGCCTCTGCGGATATTCACATTATTTTCCGTAATAAATGAACAAACGCTCTGATCTGCCATCAGCGCCCATTGATTGGGTAAGGTTGGCATTTCTGCATTTGCCATTTTATTGGAGAACAACGGTAAGCCAATGGCAAAGAAAGACAGTAGCGCTGCACCAGTTAGAGATTTTCCCGAATGGGTCATTGTTCTGAGGGGATTAGAGCTAATTTTTAGGTAATACTATCAAATCAGCTTATACCATTTTGGACTCTAGAATTTGAATTTTGGCTTTTAGAACCCTTGCCAGTCGCTCGTTTGTAAAATTCAACTGTAGAAAGAATCAAACAAATCGTTATTAATTTAACTGACTCGCTGCCGCTAAGGGTTGATATTGAGAGGTTTGTCAATATAACAAGAGCACCAAAATCGTCTTTCCTCGCCGGCTTGATGATAATAAAAATCCTTGGCTAGTGAAGGGTTAACTCTAAGGAGACTTGGAATTGCCAACACCCCAAATCTTATTTTGTTATCACTCCGATGATAGAGATAACAGTTGTGACTTCGATGAAAGCCGTGCAGCTATATGTAATTCTTATAGATAAAGATAAGATTGTTTTGATTCCAATTTCACTATTTAATTAATGATGGCAATTCCTTAATAATTAACAAAAATCAAGCATTAAGCAAAAAATTAAGTCCAAAGATGGAGGAATTGTATCTAAGTATGGCTCTAAGGTATTGCATATAACAAACCAATGTTATTGGAGGAAAGCCCAGTGAATACAGAAGAAAGATTGCCCAAACCTCAAGTTGGTGTAGAAGGCGATAACTATGATCGCGGAATTGTCCCTGCCGAAACCGCAGCCCGGAAAGACAGAGAAGGAGCAGACTTCAAGAAAAATCCTCAGGATGATAGACCAGAAACCCACGGCTTTACGGTAGACAAAGAGGGTTTGATTGATAACTTTGCCATTGAACCCGAAATGTATGTCAATGAACCGGGTGACTTACGAGGAAAAGAAGAGGAACTAGAAGCTGAACGCACTGAAGAATTTGAAGAAATTAACGAAGATAAAGACGGTCAGTTAACGATGGATGGTGACCGACGGGGTAAGGGGCCAGGAATTGTTTAACTTAAGCCGTTTGATGCTTGGCATCATCTTTGTGAAGGATAGTCGATGGCAAAAGCCAGTCGCTTAAGCTAATCGCAAAAAACTAGATACCGCTGTCATCAAACAGCTGGCTTTGGAAAATTTTTCCGTGAGTCAGCTGGCTTTTTGCTGATTGTCGTCAGTTTGCCGCTAAAATAACTTGGCGTTACAGCAAGGTAGAAGGCAAAGACGATGGCTCAGGCAAAGATTGGCATTATTGGTGGGAGTGGGCTTTATAAGATGGAAGCCCTCAAGAATGTGGAAGAGGTGTTTTTAGACACACCCTTTGGTGAGCCTTCTGATGCCTTGATTGTGGGAACCCTGGAGGGGACACAAGTCGCTTTCTTAGCACGTCATGGTCGTAATCATCACTTGATGCCCTCTGAATTGCCCTTCCGAGCGAATATCCATGCGATGAAGCAGTTGGGTGTAGAGTATCTCATCTCGGCGTCAGCGGTGGGTTCTCTCAAAGAAGAGGCTAAACCCTTGGATATGGTGGTGCCGGATCAGTTTATTGACCGGACGAAAAATCGGGTTTCCACCTTTTTTGGAGATGGAATTGTTGCCCACATTACATTTGGTGACCCTGTGTGCCCGAATCTGGCTGGAGTTTTAGCGGATGCGGTTGCCAGTCTTGAGTTACCCGATGTTACGCTGCATCGAGGGGGTACCTATGTTTGCATGGAAGGGCCAGCATTTTCCACGAAAGCTGAGTCGCATCTTTACCGCAGTTGGGGTGCAACCATCATTGGTATGACAAACTTGCCGGAGGCGAAACTAGCGCGAGAGGCGGAAATTGCCTATGCCACCTTAGCACTGGTGACGGATTATGATTGCTGGCATCCCGATCATGACAGTGTAACGGTGGAGATGGTGATTGCGAATCTGCAACGCAATTCGACGAATGCTCAGAAGGTGATTCAAGAAACCGTGCGGCGATTGGTTGAAAATCCACCTGCATCGGAGGCGCATTCGGCGTTAAAGTATGCGATTTTGACCCAACTGGATCGGGTTCCGGCGGCAACAAAAGAGAAGTTGGGGTTGTTATTGAAGAAGTATTTGTGAGTGGGTGGATAGGGATTAATCGACGGGAGCGATCGCCTCTGGCACATTAGGCTTACTCAACAAAAATAACGCCTGCGGCTAATTGAACCCGATCCAGGCTGATATATTGGCGCTGCGCGATCGCTCTCAACTTCATGTCTAACTCTCGATTAACCTTATTGAGTAATCCTTCTGTTGCCGGAATCATCTGAAGTTTGCCTTCACTGCGGAACTGCTCAATGCGTTCCTTCAATTCTGACTGTCGGCGGTTGGCATAGTCCTGTGTACTCCGTTGCTGTACATCACAGCGATTCTTATTTTCAACCTCCTCAAAACCTTCAGCCGCGCGATTAAATGCCTTTTCCAGATACTCATCACAATTTCTGTAAACCTTTAAGACCCGATCCATATCGCTAATTTCGCCCATTATGTTAATGGCATTGGTTCTCTCGTAGCTTATGGTGATAAGTAAACCTGATGATAATCCCCCACAAAAAGCATTTGGATTTTTTTATCTGCAAGTCCCTATGCAAATCGCTGTAAGTGGGGGCAGCCCAAAAGGGCGGTGTTTAGTTCAAATTCGCCAATGCAATCTTTGAATCGTCAGAGGAAGCTTCATTAACCATCCCTGAATATTCACCGTTATAGTTGGTAAATTGAGACGGTGCTCTCCGAATATTAGATAGACGAATTTGCCAATCGGAAACCTGCTCGTAGTTAAGGTGATTAGTCTTGGAAGTGGTTGTCCATACCCCCCAAAGACAGGTGTCTTCAAACTGTAGCATTCCTGTCTTGCGTAAGTTATAAGCTTGCGGAGTTCCGGGCAAGGGAATAATGCTGTAGCACGACGTTTGAAATTCTAATTGAGGGTTAATCTCTACCAGTTCATCCACGAGTTCTGAAATCGCTTCCTCAAGACGTAACAAATCCTCATGGTCATCATCGGGTAGTCCGATAATGATGCCATAAGCAATGACAGGTACACCAGTTCTGACTACAGATTTCATCAACGTACAATGCTCCTGCCACGGCAGGAGCTTCTTGTATGCTTCTCGTCCAAAAACCGGACGTTCGGCTGGGATATAAGCCAAAGGACAACCAACTTTGCCATCCCAGCCAAACAGTGCTTCAATCAATTCTTCGTCAGGTCTGAGGTCAGTGCTTTCGTAGTTACGCCCAGCACCCAGAGTGGTTTTCCTCAGTTCTAAACCATTGGGCCACATGAGAGTTATTCCCATCTCCCGCGCACCATTGGTAATTTCGAGGATCTCTTGTCGTCCCTCAGGAAAGAGTCCACGAGCGAGGAATTGATCGGAACCGATATTGATCGAACGAGCTCCCGCTTCTTTCTGGATAACCAACCATTTGAGGGCTGTTTGTGGGGACATTCTCCGAAAGCCCGTGCCGTAGGTGGGTGTCATGCAAAAATCGCAGGTGCGATCGCAACCAATGTCAGCCACCAACGAACCGACTGGTACAAATCCTTGGACATTGGGGAGTGTCCCTAAACATTCCCGTGCCACTTCCACCGACGGTAGTGCCCACTCATCTGGAGTTTTTGCTTTAGTCTTCCTGGGATACTGTTTACCATCTGCGAGAATGACACCCGTGAGTTCTTCTCGTGGGGTTTTTCCGAGTACATAATCAAAAATAGCCCAATTCGCTGCCCCAGATTTATCCTGAACAACTGCTGCTGCGCCCGCCTTCAAGTAGTGGTGTGGTTCAGCGAAAGCATCCGATCCGCCAACGACAATGGGACGACCTCCCTTAGCCAGATGCTCAATCAGCATACAAGTGACTTGACGGTCTTGGGAGAAATTAACTGTAATTCCCCAAGCATCAAATGCGTGGGGATCGAGGGCGGAAATTTTGCCGCCAACGTAAGTTTTCCGCAGGGTCATCCCTTTCCAGACAACCTCTCCAAATTCTTCACTATAATTGTCATCTCTGAGGTTGACCAATTGGGCATCAAATCCTCCTGCTTGCAAGTCAGGTAGCAAAACTTGCTTGCTGATTAAGGAACGATGTCTATATAAAGAAGTCCAATTTTTGCCTTCTGCATCGTATAGTCCTGTTGCTGGAACTTCAATCAGTCCAATTGTTGGAGACTCTTTAGGTACCATAATTCAGGGTGTATTATGTTGAATGACAGTAGGAGGTTCTCGAGCCGTTACACTCCCGACTCTTCGTCACACTCCCAACTCTTTGACGCGATATAGCGGTTCTCAGTTGCATGGAGTACACCTAGCGCCAGGGAGTCAGGAGCCAGGAGTCAGGAGATGTGATGATTGTACTTCACCCATTTGAGAACTGCTATAAAACAAGTTGGTGAGCCAATAGTTTATAAAATTAAAGGATAACAGAAAACTAATATAAGAAATATATAAAATGAACGAAATTTCTGATTTTCTTCATCATTACCCCTCCATACTGTTTGGAACTACTATCTGGAGAAATGGCGTAAAGCATGAGTTATCCTGAAGCCAAAATCCGCATCGAAAATCTCATAAAGATTTATGGAGATAATTGTCGTCCTGCACTTAAGCTGTTTTGGAAGGGAGCCAATCGAGAGGCTATCTTGCAAGCCACAGGGCAGATTCTCGGCATTGCAGATGTGTCTTTTACCATCCATCAGGGTGAAGTTTTTGTAGTTATGGGCTTGTCAGGTTCTGGTAAATCTACTCTCCTTCGTTGTATTAATCGTTTGATCGCCCCAACCAGTGGACATATTTATATTGATGATGAGGATATTACCCATGTAGATGAAAAACGAATTCGTCAAATTCGCCGAACCAAAGTGTCAATGGTGTTTCAGCATTTTGGCTTATTTCCTCATAGAACAGTTGCCGATAATGTGGAATACGGGCTGAAGTTACGAGGGATGAGCAAAACCCAACGTCGGAGAAAAGCTTTGGAAACTTTGGAAGTTGTTGGGCTAGCTCAATGGGCAGATAACCAGCCTTCCGCTCTCAGTGGTGGGATGCAGCAACGGGTTGGACTGGCTCGTGCTTTGGCAACGGATGCTGAGATTTTGCTGATGGATGAACCTTTCAGCGCTCTCGATCCGTTAACTCGAAGGGAGATGCAGAATGAATTATTAAGACTCCAGAAAGAGTTGAACAAAACGATTGTCTTCATTAGCCACGACACCCAGGAAGCAATGAAACTGGGCGATCGCATTGCGGTGATGAAAGAGGGGGTGATTGTTCAACTCGGTACTCCACAAGAACTGTTAAATCAACCCACTAATGACTATATCCGTGGCTTTATTCAAGATCTCAATCGAGGGCAAATCCTCAAAACTGGAACGATTGCTCGTCAAACTATTTCCTTAATTCTTGGTCAAGATTCTGATCGAGTAGCACTCAAACAGATACAAAGCCAAAACCTCCAGCGAATATATGTACTCAATCCTCTGGGAGAACCTGTCGGTTTTGTCGAGCCGCAACAACTCGATCTGGCGATTCAGCAAGAAGTTAAAGACATCACTAAATTAATGCAAACGAACTTTTCCAAGGTTGAAGCCCAAGTTCCTTTAGAGGATATTTTTCACTTTTACGGTAACGAACAAAGCCTAGTAGTGGTTGATGAAACAGGAAAGTTTAAGGGAGTTTTAGAACAGGCAGATGTCCTTGCTAGTCTTAGCAAGAAGTCTAGTGGAGCTTTTGACTAAAAAGGAGCAACCCAGCGTCAATTCTGTAGAAGCAAATGTATGCTCAGACAACTCCTGAAACAATCGACTTTGTTAGTTCTAGCAACTCTATTGCTGATCGGTTTAATCGCTTTTTCCTCTCTGGCACAAATCACTACAGACTCTGCTCTACCTGGAAAGGGCGTTACGATTCGTTCAGGGACGAGCGATTGGATTGACGATCGGTTTCAAGCTGAGATTATCAACATTGGGTTGGAGAGACTCGGTTACAAAACAACGCCACTAGTAGCGGCGGCATATCCGGCTCTCTATACCGCAGTCGCCAATGGTGATCTGGATATTGCTCCAGTCTTTGGAGAACCTGGACATAATCAATTTTATCAAAATGCTGGCGGTGAAAAAAAGCTGGAGAAAGTAGGTCTGCTTTTTCCGCTCATACAGGGCTATCAGATTGATAAAAAAACTGCTGATAAATATCATATTACTAACTTACAACAATTTCAAGACGCAAAGATTGCTCAGCTATTTGATACCAATGGAGATGGTAAGGCCGATCTGGTAGGTTGCGATCCGGGTTGGAGTTGTGAGTTAGAAATGGAGCATCATCTGGATGCTTACAAACTGCGGGCTACTGTGGAAATCAATAAAGGAAATTATACCGCTCTAATTGCAGATGCCTTAACTCGTTACCAACAAGGAAAACCGATTTTTTTCTACGCTTATAGTCCTTTCTGGTTGGGTGATGTGCTGAAAGTTGATCGAGATGCGATCTGGCTGGAAGTTCCTTTTACTTCCGCCCGCCAGAGCAATGGAAAGATTACTACAAAAGATACATCTGTAAACGGGAAAAATCTGGGGATGGTTCAAGGTAGATATCGGATTGTTGCTAACAAGAAATTCTTAGCAACAAATCCCTCTGCTAAACGTTTCTTTGAACTAGCTAAAATCCCTTCTGAAGATATGATTTTTGAAAGCTTTCGTATTAAAAGAGGTGAAAATAAACCGGAAGATATTCGTCATCATGCCGAAGCATGGGTTAAGCAGCATCAAGACCTTTTTGATGGGTGGCTAAAGCAAATAAATCAGACCAGCAACAAACGAGGAGAAACATCCTCAATTATAGGAAACAATGCTAATAACAAAAATTTAGAAGGACTGAATATCTTATTAAATCCCTTCCAGCTTTACACCATTCCTCTAGATAAGTGGATTACAGCCGTCATTAATTTCCTTGTAGACAACTTTCGTCCCTTATTCCAAACTATTCGTATTCCTATCAGTTGGGTACTAAAAGAAGTTCGCGGTCTATTGCTGGCAATTCCCCCTCTAATTTCTCTACTGCTGGTTGGCTTTATGACATGGCAAGTTGCCGGAAAAGGTGTAGGAATTTACAGTCTGCTTGCCCTAACGTTAATTGGCTTTGTTGGGCTTTGGGAAGCAGCTATGGTTTCCCTTGCCCTAGTCGTTACGGCTGTTATATTCTGCATCATAGTCGGCATGCCCTTGGGTGTGGCTTGTGCGCGGAGCGATCGATTTGAGCAAGCGTTTCTACCACTCCTTGATGCCATGCAAACCCTGCCAACCTTTGTTTATCTTGTTCCGGTAATTATGCTATTTGGGATTGGAGAAGTTCCGGGGGTAATTGCAACTATTATCTACGCTCTTCCCCCCTTAATTCGCTTTACTAATTTGGGTATTCGACAAGTCTCTCCAGAGGTTGTTGAGGTAGCTTGTGCTTTTGGTTCAACGCCCAAACAAATCTTGTGGGAAGTGCAAATTCCTCTCGCTATACCAACTATTCTGGCTGGAGTTAATCAAACTGTGTTGTTTGCTCTGGGGATGTCGGTTATTGCTTCAATGATTGCAGTTCCAGGACTGGGTTTAACAGTATTACAAGGCGTGGGGCGTTTGGATGTGGGTATGGCGGCTGTGGGGGGACTAGGAATTGTCTTGTTGGCAATCCTGCTCGATCGCATCACTCAAGCTATTGGAAAGGCAAATAACTGGTAGAGTGAAATAAAAGGTGCTTCCTGCTCCCAACACACTCTCTGCTCAAATCTGTCCTTGATCCTGTGGTTATCTGGCGCTACGCATGCCAGTGAGCAGATAAGCCATCATATCTCCCTTGCCTTTGACAAAGATAACGCCCCGTTCCTCAAACAGGTACTTATCCCGTAGTAGTTCATAGGTGGCGGTTGTCACCTGAATGGCACCGTCAACGCCTTGGGATTCCATGCGGCTAGCAACGTTAACGGTGTCGCCCCACAAATCATAGATGAACTTTTTGATGCCAATGATGCCCGCGACGACTGAACCACTGTTGATGCCAATCCGGAGTTGGAACGCTTCACCCGTCTCCTCTGCTACTCTCACCATTTCAGCTTGCATATCCAGCGCCATTTGAGCGATCGCTACTGCATGATCTGGACGAGGCGTCGGCACACCAGCGACAACCATATAGGCATCACCAATCGTCTTAATTTTCTCCAAACCATGCCGTTCAGCCAGGTGGTCAAACTTCGAGAAAATTAGATTGAGAATCTCAACCAGTTGTTTTGGAGATGTTCGCGCTGCAAACTCGGTAAAGCCAACGATGTCAGCAAACAGAACGCTTACTGCTTCAAAACTATCAGCAATCGTCGTTTGTTGCAGTTTCAAGCGTTGTGCGATCGGTTCAGGCAAGATATTGAGCAGTAGTTCCTCCGATTGGTTGTGCAGATAACGCAGGGCTTCCCGCGCCAGCTTACGTGGCGTAATGTCGGAGAGAGTGCCTTCGTAGTAGAGCACCATCCCAGTGGAATCACGAACGGCACGGGTATTTTCTATCACCCAAATCGTACTCCCATCCTTACGATAGACCAGAGACTCAAACTCAAAAACGGCATTGTCCACTTCCATAGCAGCAATGAATTCGTCTCGGCGGTTAGGGTCAACATAAACTTGCTGTGCGATATCTTTGATACAAATCATTAGTTCTTCAGGCGAAGAGTAGCCTAAAATCCGTGCCAGTGAGGGGTTGGCGCTCCAGAAACGTCCGGAGGGTGTGGTCTGGAAAATGCCCTCGATCGCGTTTTCCACTATACTGTGATATCGCTGTTCGGCAAGCCGGAGCTTTTTATGGAGTTGCCCTTGTTGGATAGCGATCGCGATCGATCCAGACAAAGCTTGTAGAAAATCAACCTCCCACTGTTGCCACTGCCGAGCTTCGCAACAGTGATGAGCTACCAACAAGCCCCACAACTGTTCTCCTTGTAGGATGGGAACTACCAAGTTTGCCCTGACTTGAATACTTGCAAGAAAATCAACGTGACACGGCGTTATATTCGCTGTGTAGATATCTTCGATGACCAAAATGCGACCCTCATGATAGCGCTGAGCATAGCTTTTTCCAAAGCAGGAGTCAGAGATTGTAGTATCCAAGATAGATAGATCATCAGTACTGGTAGACTCTACAGCGATCGCCCCACTCCAGTCGGCAAAAAATTGATAAATAAGTACGCGATCGGTTTGAAGAAACTGCCGCACTTCACTTACCGTTGTGCTGAGAATCTCTTCTAAATTCAGCGATTTACGAATCCGTTGGACAATCTCACCGAGCAACTGTTCCCGTTGAGCTTGCTGCCGCACTAACTCCTCCGCCCGTTGGCGCTCCTTGACTTCCTGTTGCAGTTGCAGATTTTGCGTTTGGAGTTGATTTTGCAGGTTTTGAATAGTTAGGTGGTTCGTGATGCGAGCTAAAACCTCTTCCGGCTGAATCGGCTTGGTGACATAATCTACAGCTCCAACCTTAAACCCTCTCACCTTATCCCCCGTCTCACCCAGCGCCGTCATAAAAATCACCGGGATATCTTGCGTTGACGGATTAGCTTTCAAGTGGCGACAAGTTTCAAACCCGTCAATTCCGGGCATGAGTACATCCAAAAGAATGAGATTGGGCTGGGCATATATAGCCTGTTCGATCGCACTTTCACCATCAACTGCCAGCAAAACTTCAAAACCGGAGTCGGTCAAAAAATCGCACAGCATCCCTAAATTAGTCGGGGTGTCATCGACGATTAAGATGACGCCTTCTGCCGGATTTTCCACACTCATTCACGTTCTGACATGTAGGGTTTGAGAAACTCCCTGATTTGCTTGACATGAAAGCCTTGTGCTAGTTGACGAAGCTCCGACGCAAACGGGACAAGTCGCTCGTCCAACTGTTCGAGGCGCGCCGCTTGCTCGTCTATTCTCTTAAGGTTGCCTCTCTTTGCTAGATCCAATAGGATAGCGATTTCCTCCGGAGGTGGAGCAACTAATTTGGGATTTTCGGTTTGGGATCTTGAAGTAATCGGTTGCTCGTTAGATTTAAAACCCTCTAAATTTTCGTCAGCAACCCTTAATTCAGCATCAGCGATCCTCGTTAATCCCAGATCGTCATAAACCCATTCCAACCCCAAATACACCCGCAGTTGTTCCAAGAGTTGCTGTGCCTGCACTGGCTTAGGGATAAAATCATCGCAACCCGCTTCCCGACTTTTATGTTGACTATAATCGAAAACGCTAGCCGAGGTGGCAATTATTACAATCTTTTTGAACTCTGTTAACTGTCTGATCTGCCGAGTAGCCTCAAAACCGTCTAGTACTGGCATTACTAAGTCCATCAAGATTAGATCGGGCTTAGACTCAAGCGCCTTATTCAGACAATCAAGACCGTCTGTTGCTTCAATGATTTCAAACCCCAAAGGCTCAAGCATATTGACTAGAACCGCTCGATTTTCCCATTTGTCGTCCGCCAACAAAACTTTGCGTTTTTCCCCTTTGAAACCAATAATGTTGTGTTCCTTAGCTTCGGCAATTGAGGTCAAGTTCGGTACTTCAGGCAAATCTAAATCTAGCCAAAAAATACTGCCAGAATCCAATGTACTTTTCACTTCTAAGGTACTACCCATCAACTGCGCTAATTTCTGGCTAATCGCCAGTCCCAGCCCTGTGCCTTCCACCCATTGGCGACTGTTCTCGACTTGATGAAACGGCAGGAAGATTTCTGTCAATTGTTCCGGTGCGATGCCAATGCCAGTATCCTCTACCTGAAACCGGATTTTCCCCTCGTGACAACCAACTTTGAAAACTACCTCGCCAGTGTCGGTAAATTTAACCGCATTTCCGAGTACGTTAATTAAAATTTGCCGCAGTTTTTGCTCATCGCCTCGGACAAAAGTGGGCAGAAGGGAAAGCGGTTCGTAACTAAATGAAATGTTCTTTTGTTCAGCACGGATACGACAGATTTTAGCAATATTGTTAAGAAAATTAGGAAAATTAAAATCACTTAGGTGGATTTCCATTTTCCTGGCTTCAATTTTGGAGAGGTCTAAAATGTCATTGATGAGTGCTAGCAGGTGTTCGCCACACTGTTCAATGATGTTCAGTCCATCCTGTTGCTTGGAAGTTAAAGCTTCGTTTCCTGGCTCTGCCTGGGAACGTTGTTTGAGGATGTGAGCGTACCCCAAAATCCCGTTCAATGGGGTTCTCAGTTCATGGCTCATATTCGCCAGAAATTCACTCTTGGCGCGGTTGGCGGCTGCGCTTTGCGCCGCTGCGCTAATAGCGGCTTCTTTGGCCTGTTTGAGTACTTCCTCTGCCTGCTTGCGATCGGTGATGTCTTCATGAACTGCTACATAGACTGTTCCATACTCAGGATGTTCAAGTCTAGAAGTGTGAGATCTACACCAGAAAGGTGTGCCATCTTTCTTAATATTATGAATCTCATACGTCGCTTCACCACGTTGATTTAATTGCTGCATTATTTCACTGGCAACCTGTTTGGCATTCTGCTTATCTGAAGCGTAGTTCAATACTTCCACAGGTTTTCCATTTAGCTCACCCGATTCATAACCAAACATACTCTCGAACTTGGGATTGGCATAGACGATCGCACCATCGGCAGCTCTGACCAGGCAAACCCCTTCAGCCATATTCCTTACTATTACACCTTGAAGCTCCAGCCTCGCCTCTATCTGCTTGCGGTCGGTGATATCTCGCCCATTGACATAGATTAATCTGTCTTCAATGGATGCACTCGCACTCCAGACAATCCACTTGTAAGAGCTGTCTTTGCACAGGAGGCGAGACTCAAAGTAGGTTGTGTCGATGCCGCGAGCAACGTTTTGCGCGTCGGCAGCCAATGCTTCTCTGTCTTCAGGGTGAATAAATTCGATGTAGGGTTTGGCGAGTAGTTCCTCTGTTGTGAAACCCGTTGTGCTTTCCCAGGCTGGGTTCACATACTTAAAGTAACCGTCAAAATTAGTGATACACAACAGTTCGGGTAAAAGATTAAAGAAGTTATCACGTTCTTTTTCCACCCGCTTGCGCTCCCTAATTTCACTTTCCAATTCTCGGTTTGCTGCCTCTATCTGTGCCGGACTTGGGAGAGCAAGCGCTTTAGGCACTAATGGCACCAAATCTACAGCTGTGTAGAGTGAGACGACAGCGGTTAGGGCTTTAATCGACCCACTCAGCCAATAAGTAGGATGCCACAGTGTCCAAATTTCCATGACGTGGGTAGTACCACAAGCAACGATAAACGCTCCAAACAACAGAAATATCCAGTTGAAGGGCAAATCGACGCGCTTGCGGACAAAATAGACTAGTGTGATGGGGATGGAATAATAGGCGATCGCAATCAGAGAATCAGACATGACATGGAGCCATACCAATTCTGGCTTCCAGAGAAAGCAATGC
>NZ_DATNPA010000801.1:0-5613 GCF_036703385.1 Allocoleopsis sp.
TTCAGCCGAAGCATCTACGGTTAATCCCGTCACTGCTGTAGCTGAGCAGATATCAGATAAAGGCGACATCAAGAGCAACCCAGTTCAAGGCACGGTATCTGCACCTTTTCCGACAACCACTGAACAGACATCGGACAAAGGTGACATCAAGAATCCAGTTGAAGACAGGGCATCTATGCCTACTGTGACCCCATTAGAGGGTAATCCTGTCGAATCGTCAGCAGAGTTGCCAGCACTGGATAATGTTCCCTCTGTAACCGAATTCTCTTCTAGTGAAGGAGAGGTGGAGTCCAATGGCTCCATGTCACAAATTACCAATGTGACCCAGCTAAGGGATGTTTCGCCTGGAGACTGGGCGTTTGAGGCGTTGCGATCGCTAGTTGAACGCTATGGTTGTATTGCCGGATATCCAGATGGCACCTATCGCGGTAATCGCTCAACCAGCCGTTATGAATTTGCGGCGGGGTTAAACGCCTGTCTACAACAAATTGAGCGCATCATTCAGGGTGGTCAAGGATTTGCCAGCCGCAAGGACTTAGAAACGCTACAGCGATTAGTCGATGAATTTAAGCCAGAACTCACCGCATTAGGCACACGAGTTGATAAGTTAGACGGTCGTGTGGCCTTTCTGGAAGACCATCAGTTTTCTACAACGACCAAACTCAGTGGTCTAGCCTGGATGAATATCACGGGTGCCACGGCGGGTCGTGATGTCCAAGTGGAGGCAATCAATGCTGCGTCTCCCGATGTCAGATTCGCTGGACGAGGAGCAGATGGTAGACCAATTGTGCAGAAGGTGGGTAACCCAAGCATTACCATGAGTACTCTGGCTTGGTTGACCTTCAACACCTCGTTTACGGGCAAAGACCTTTTGGTAACCCAGTTGGCGACTGGTAATGGTTTATCTCCAACCAACCAGTTCGCTTCGGCAGGGCTTTTCAATACCTTTGGTGTCCCGTTTCTCGATCAGACGGCTGGACCCAATAACGGGTTTACAGAGGTGGTTATCCATGACTTGTTCTACCAATTTCCCGTTAGTAATAAGGTGCAGTTGGTTGTTGGCCCTCGCGTGAACTGGAATCGTTTCTTTGATAACAATGCCTTTACCTTCTTTTTAACAGGTGGAAGCAGCTTCAACTCTAATAGCACTACCATCCATGACCCGATAAATCGCGGTTCTGGGGTGGTTGCCCTGGTCAATCTCACAAAGCAGTTCGATCTGCACTTGGGCTATCTAGGTGAGAATAATGAATTTTTACCGGCTGCCTTTGGCTTCAATACCTCATCTGACCCAAGCAAAGGATTATTCAGCGGCACTAACGCCATCACGGCTGAGTTAACTTACAAACCAAGTTCAACAGCTAATATCAGACTGATCTATTCTCATAACACCCTTGATAATAATGGTGGCGTGGTGAGCGCAGAACCCATTTATGGAGTGGCGGACGATGGTCAAGGGGGTCGCATCAAACCAGCTACAGTCAATGCCTTTGGCATCAACTTTGATTGGCTGATTACTCCTAAAATTGGTCTATTCGGGCGTTATGGCTATGCGACTACAGATATCACCCCATCAACAGCTGGGCGATCGGGAGGTAAGATTAATTCCCAAGCGTTCCAGTTTGGCCTAGGCTTCCCTGACTTGGGTAAGCAGGGAGCACTGGCAACCCTATCCTTTGTAGTGCCCTTTGATGTCTTGAGTGGTCGTAGGTTTCTGGCAGCAGGCGGTGGAGATGGTGGGACTCAATACGATTTTGAAGCCACCTACCACTACCCCATCACTAATAATATTGCGATCATTCCAGCCTTTTATCTGATTGGGAATGCTAATAATTTCGATAGTAATCCCACCATTTATGTAGGTAACTTACGGGCTCAATTTAGTTTCTAATCACTCAAGTTACAGGTTGTGTAGCAGTTCTCAGGTACGCGCGTGTACATCAGAAGAATCAAAGCCTCTCTCCTCGTAGGAGAGAGGTCAAAATGTACCACATCCAATCGAGAAGGGCTATAGCAATCCTAAATCAAATAAGGTGATGGGAATCGAGTTAATCTCTTAACCTTCCCATCACCCCATGTAGAATTTAGTGCGATAAATTACCGCTGCGAAACAGAGAATTCTCGAGGTTGATAGTCAGAGCCAATTTTGTTGGCACAAAATCCTAAATCTCGGCTTTGTCCAGGTTCAATCACCCGTCCCCAATCCAGGGGAGTAACCACATACTGCGAACCTTGGGGTTGGAAATTACCATTCCAACTATTATTAATTGAAGCCTGATTCATTTGGAAGGTCAGTTGCCAATTCTGAACCGGTGTAGTGCCAGTATTGGTCACCATCATGCCCATACAAAATCCAGTTTGCCAATCCGCTTGCAGGTTAGAGGACACCTTTAGCTGCCCTTGACCTGTTGTGACAACAGGCTGAGTTGGTTGAGGGCTGGGAGAAGGATTGGTCACAACCGGACTAGAACTCGGTTGAGGACTGGGGGAAGGGTTGGTCACAACCGGACTAGAACTCGGTTGAGGCGTCGGAGTTTGGGTGATGATGGGATTACTGGTTGTAGATGGGCCAAAACCGTTTGCTAGGAGCAATCCTTGAAGTAGTTCTTGCTTGGCAGCCTGAACAGATTGCCAGTCATCTTGCAGGATTCCCCCGGTATCCGCACTGTTAGGATTCCAACTCCAGTAAGTGAAGCTCAAATCTTTTTGACGGACGTAATCGACAAGCTTGCGTTGCCAAATACCTTCCTTAGAGCTTGTATCAACCTGCCGACCCCCAAACTCTCCAATCAAGATTGGTGCAGTGCCTTTAGTCGCAATATAGTTCCATCCGGTTTCCCAACGGGTTTCCAGATTGTTGGGGAAACTGGGTTCGTTAAACCAAGGCTGATTATAGACGCCAGCGCCATACTCGTGGGGAGAATAAACCAGCTTATTAGATTTAGACAAGCGTACAGGGTATTTCTCAACTCCCTCTAAATTGGCACCCATCCAATGAGCGGCTAGTTTTTGATCGGGGACGTTCTTCTCCACGCCTTCGACAACAATCAGCCAATTTGGGTTAATCGCCAAAATTTCATTTCCAGCGCGTTCGGCTGCCAGCCGCCAGTCTGTTTCTGAGTTATTGGTACCCCAACTAGCGCGACCGTGAGGTTCATTTTTCAGGTCTGCTCCGATAATGTTGGGGTAATTTTTGTAACGAGTTGCCAACATTTTCCATGTATCGATCCAGTCGGCTTCGGTGAAGCCATCACCGTACCACAACTCTGGAATGCGCTGGTCGTTGAGTCGGTGAGAGTCTAATAGAACTAATAGTCCTAGCCGATTGGACTCTTGAATCACAGCATCCATCACCTCTAAGGGCGATTTCCCCTGAAGTTCTTGATTGCTGCCCAATTGGTAGTTAATGCCCTGTACAGTCTGCGATCGCAAAGATTGCACGGAGTAGGGAAGGCGAATCAGATTGTAGCCCAAGCTTTTGATCTGCGCCAACATATCTTTATAGTCTCGGCTCGACAAACCGTCAGGCGCATGTAACTGAGTCTCTATTCCAAACCAGTTGACACCTCTGAGTAAGACAGCTCGCCCTGAAGCATCGACGATTTTGGAGCCGCTTGTCGAGAGTGGCAGCTGAATTGTGCTTGGAGAAGCTGCACCCACAGGGTTAGAAGAAAACCAGCCAAATCCAATCACAGAGATTAACATCATTGCTAACCCCAGACCGATGAGTCCTGGATAGGGTCTACCGCCACTTCGTCCCGGCCTTGGGGGATAGGGTGATTTGTTTCTAGGGTGTTGCCGATTTGGCTGGTTTACTGCCGTTGCCCTATAGCGAGCTGTTCGCAGCGACGCGCCAGTGGGTTGGCGCTTACGTCCCAAGCGGCGGAATACCGTTAGCAGGCTCGCTAATGCGAGATGGGCAA
Organism: Allocoleopsis sp.; assembly: GCF_036703385.1. Lineage (NCBI taxonomy): Bacteria > Bacillati > Cyanobacteriota > Cyanophyceae > Coleofasciculales > Coleofasciculaceae > Allocoleopsis > Allocoleopsis sp. Next base: position 3,924 of record NZ_DATNPA010000801.1, read on the forward strand.
CACGCGAGATTGGGTACAGAAAAAATTTAGACATCTTTTTGAAAAGTGAAGCAGTTGACTGGGTCATAACGAGAGTACAGAAGTTAACTCAACGCCTGACTGGCTAAATGTTTTTAGCTTTTGCTGTCTGCCACCCTGCTTACCTTGACAACATTTAGCGGATATTGTTTCCCATCATGCTGTCTCATAACAGCAAAATAATCTTCTATTTCGAGGATAGCAAGCCTATTTAATTACTCCGAAAATTCAAGGATATTCGTGAATTTGCGATTGCCAATTAATTCTCTGGAAAGACAATATATAGTGTTTCTGTGAGACTGGGCGATTGCAAACAAATCCGGATCGATTCGTGCCTCTATATTGGGCGAAGTGTTGCTGTAATCGTCACCCAAGGAGCGATCGCAAGTTGCTCACGCATTGTCTGTTCGTCATTTGCTTTCTGGGTTAAAATCCGGCCCTCAAACACCACCGTCACCTCTTCAGATTGGAAACACCACGGTTCTACCGACAACTGAGTTGGGTCATTATTAATCGGCATCAAGGTTAAAGTTGTTTCTCCCGTTGCCGATGGAACTTGCTCAAACTGTTTTTGTGCGGTTACACCCATGCAAATTGCCAGAGATAACGCATCCAGGGTGGCAACGAGTCGTTGATTGCGTGCGATCGCTTCTGGCGTAACATAGGCTTGATAAGCCGGATCGTCTGCTAACTGGTTAATCAAATGCCGTTGGAATTCCTTCTCCTGCTGCAAAAATGCTTCGACAACTCTTGTCGATTCCGGTGACTTTTTCCAATGGGTAAAGCGTTCATACAATCCTGTTCCATGCAGCGAAACTAGCAGTGCGGCATACCGCCCCATCGGCATTACCAGGTGTTTTGCCCCTGCCCATAGTTTTGTATGAACTTCTGGTGCGACTTCCAGGAAACTGTGAGGGTAGCCGGTGTCAGGATTGAGGGTGGGAGCGGATTCCCACGGTATCCAACCGATGTCATGTTGTTCAGCCCCCAAACAAACGGCCTCATAGGGAGCAACCGAGCCAAACCTCTCGTTACCCCAGACTTGAGCCATTTGTCCAGAAACCCAGGCATGAGTAGGTTGAGTAATACAAATCCGATTTTCACCGATCGCACGGTACAACATGACTGCCCCTGTTTGCACAATCCTTATGTTCAAACACTAGACCGCAGAAAGGGCAAACGCCTTCATTCTAGGGGTTAGGATTTAGGGTAAGACGTTCTGATTGAAGTATGGCAAAGCAGGAACATCCCCTCACGGGAGAAGCACTAATTAAAGAAGTCTGTCGGCGGATTCGGGTTGCCCGTAGCTACTGGGATGCTCATAATAATGCTGCCTGTCGGGGAGAACGCGATCGTGCTTTAGCGCTTTACAATACGTTGACGAAAGAACAAAAAGACCAGATTCCGCATCAGTTGCGGGTGTGGTTGCGCTATCGCAGTGAAAAATACTTTGGGGCACACCGAACGCCACCCAAGTCGAAACGAAAGTCGAAATAGGATTGTGGGGAAAGTGCGATTGTGAAAAGCGCGACATAGTGTTCCTCCGTACTGTTTGAAAAATTTTAATGCAGCAAAGATCTGTTGTTAACGCTGACCCCACATACTTTGAAAATCATTCAAATCAATATCTTCTAAGTATTTAGGATGGAGGACAATTCGCACTTCTTCGGTA
>NZ_DATNPA010000802.1:0-3370 GCF_036703385.1 Allocoleopsis sp.
CTTGTCGGCACTAATCAAGGACTTTATGCCGAGGTGAAACCTCACCCAACTCACCTAATTGTTCGCACTTCACTCAGTGATGGAACTCGTAAAGAACCACTCGTACTGCCAATGGAACGGCAGACTTTACTTACTGAAGCCGAAAAGGGTGGATTTTTCAGTTATGCAGCTGGCGTTGCCTATCAATTTCTAACTCACTATCAAGTCGGTGGACTAGAAATCAACAATTACCTGACAGATTTACCCATCCAAAAAGGTCTTTCATCAAGTGCTGCGATTTGTGTCCTCGTTGCCCGTGCCTTTAATCGCCTGTATGACTTAAAGATGACCATCCGGGGTGAGATGGAGTTTGCCTATCTCGGCGAAACGACCACACCCTCTCGCTGCGGACGAATGGATCAGGCGTGTGCTTACGGTAATCGCCCCATTGTGATGGTTTTTGATTGCGATCGCACGGATGTCATCGAGCTAAACGTATCTAAAAACCTATTCTTTGTCATCGTAGACCTCGGTGCTAGCAAAAACACACAGGAAATCCTCAGCCAACTGAATCAGTGCTATCCGTTCGCTACTAACGAAGTGCAGCAGAATGTGCAGAATTATCTGGGTTCTATCAGCGCTCAAATTACCCAGGAAGCCGTTGACGCTCTCCGAATGGGAGATGCCCAATGCATTGGCAATCTGATGAATAGGGTACAATCCGAATTTGACCGATACTTGATTCCTGCCTGCCCTTCCCAATTAACCGCTCCCGTCCTGCACCAAATCTTGAACTATCAACCCATTCAACCTTATATTTGGGGAGGAAAAGGGGTAGGCTCTCAAGGGGATGGTGCAGCACAGTTTATCGTTAAAGATGAGGCAAGTCAAGAACGCGTTATTAAAATTATCGAACGTGATTTCCCTCAAATGCAAGCTCTAAAACTCACGATTAATGCAGACCCATCAAGTTCGTAAAGCTGTGATTCCGGCAGCAGGCTTTGGTACTCGCTTGTTCCCCGCTACCAAGGTTGTAAAGAAAGAACTATTTCCCATTATCGATCGCGATGGGCGAGCGAAGCCCGTGATTATGGCGATTGTTGAAGAAGCCGTCAATGCGGGAATAGAAGAGGTTGGGATTGTTGTGCAAAAATGCGATCGCACCCTTTTTGAGGCTTTCTTCCAAGCTTCACCCCCGGCAGAACTTTTCAACAAGCTATCCCCACAAAATCAAGAATATAGCCACTATATCCAAGAATTAGGGCAGCGAATTACAATTTTGACCCAAGAGGATCAAGAAGGCTTTGGTCATGCTGTATTTTGTGCCAGAGAATGGGTAAAAGATGAGCCATTTCTCCTCATGCTTGGCGATCATCTTTACGCCTCTGATGATGAAACCTCCTGTGCCAGTCAAATTTTAGATGTGTATAGACAAGTCTCTCAAAGTGTGATTGGTTTGCGGGTAACACCCGCAGAGGTGATTCATCACTATGGTTGCGCTAGCGGAACCTGGCAGAAATCAGGCTCTATTCTTTCTATTACTCAGCTCATTGAAAAGCCCAGCCTTGAGTATGCACGTCAGCATCTTCATATGGATGCCATGAATGATGACCAATTTCTCTCTGTATTCGGCATGTACATACTCCAGCCTAAAATCTTTGACTATCTGGAAGGCAACATCAACTCCAACATCCGGGAACGAGGCGAATTTCAATTGACGTCTTGTTTAGAGCGATTGCGCCAGGAAGAGGGCATGATGGGGTATGTTGTCAAAGGACAGTGTTTTGATACTGGATTGCCGGACGTTTACCGCCAGACAATGTTGGATTTTCGCCATGCAGCTCATCCGAGTGGAGATTTAGAGCTTTAGATTTGGACTCGTCTACTGCTTGCTCTGATTTATGGCAACAGTTCGATAATCTAGAGACATACAATCCTTTGTCTAAAATCATCCGAAAAGTATATTAAGTTTCAGACTCTAGATAGAGGCGGTAGTTTGTAAAGTTATACTAAGCTAATAGTAGGAAGACTTACACTGAAGCGTAAACTTGATAGATAATACGTCGCGATTCTTCAGTAGTGCATTGTTCAGCGAGAGTGTAAGTCTTCAAAAATAAGCCATTACACTAATACGCAACCAGACATTAAACTTAATGCGAATGTAACTAGATTAAGCAAAGCCCTGAACTCCAGGTGAGGTTAAGAGCTGAAGTTTATAAAAGTCTGTGCAAAAGCTTACTCTGTCAGCTTTTAACTGACATAGCTCTGAGTCTGAACCTGTTTTCATGACTCTCAAATTCACTACCCTTCTGTATCAAGACACTAAGAGTAGCCTAATTCTAATTAAATCCCCGAAAAAAATGACTCCAACCAACGAATTCATGCGGCTTTCTATCAAGAGAGTACAAGTGCAAAAGCCACTATTGGTGTCAGAAAAGTTAATAAGTCTTATCTTTGGGATTCTTGTTACTGTCTTTTCCATTGCACTCATTCTTGGCTTCCAAGCTCTAGCTGTTCATTTGTCGAGCGGAGTCTGGAAATGGGGTTTTACCAACCCGATTTCAAATCTTAGTTCTTTTGTTTTGAACTTAACTTTCTGTATTGTTCTAGTTATATCTTGCTTAAAACTATATCTAGTTATTAACAAGTTATTTCAATCGTTTTGGGAATCTCTGGAAGAGTAGTAATCGTCACCGTGAGCGAGCCATAAGGTCTATCGCCTAAAAGTGAGGTGATGAGTACGGCAAGGTGTAAGCCAAACTCATCTCTGGGTTGACCGAACTGAGCGGTAATCTTTGAGCGATCGCGTCCGAGTCTTATCCGTGATTAAGCTGCTGGGCTACAGAGTAAACCTGTTGAAGAGCAATAGTTAGGACGGGTAAGATGCTCATGCCACAAAAGTCATTTTTTCTTATGGGGTAGGCGTCTCGCCTGCCCCTGCATTTGATCAAAAGGATGCTTCCCAAGGGTCTAGTGATGTAGCCGCTAAGAACGCACACACTATTGTATGTAGTCTCTCTGACGTTTGCTTTCTGCCAATAAGTATTGATCGAGAATGCGTTCGATCGCAGCTTTGTGAACTAGAGGAATCGCCCAACTCCGGGTTTGGAATAAGGGGATGCGCTGCTTGAGCCAAACTGTAAGGGTATTAGCTTTGTCTCCCTCCCATTGGTAGGAGACAATTTGTCCCCATTCGATCAATCCAAACTTAAAGTAAATGCCATTTTCCCGCAGTTGCAGCCGACTTAACCCAGCCCAGTAAAAATAAAAGGCTGTAGTCCAGTATAAGATGACTTGAGATACATAATATTCTGGCAGGGGATAACTTTGTGAAAATCCCTTTCTTAATAAGCTTATAAACACGACAGTTTGCAGAGTGGCACTCAACAGA
>NZ_DATNPA010000803.1:0-11483 GCF_036703385.1 Allocoleopsis sp.
AGCTCGGATCGTAACTTAAGCGGTTGCCAGCAGTCTTTCCAAAATTTTTTAGGAATTATTTTAACGACTAACGACTGGCTGAAGTTCCTGAAGTCTGGGCGCAAGGACTTGAGTCTCGTCGCTACAATGAAAGACAAGGAATTTATGGATACGCCAACCAATACATTAAGAGCCTCAACTATGCAATATGAAGCGGCAACTGTGAAACCGATTCGCTCACTGGAAGACGCCCTCAATAAATGTCAAGTATTGGGGATGCGTTTGAGTCGTCAACGTCGCTTCATTTTAGAACTGCTTTGGCAAGCCAAAGAACATCTCTCAGCTCGAGAAATCTATGACCGATTAAATCAGCAAGGTAAAGCGATCGGTCATACCTCCGTCTATCAGAATTTGGAGGCACTATCAAGTCAAGGCATTATCGAGTGTATCGAGCGTTCGGATGGTCGTCTGTACGGCAACGTCTGTGATGCTCACAGCCATGTTAACTGCCTGGATACGAATCAAATTATTGATGTCTTTGTACAATTGCCCGAAGATGTACTCAACCAAATTGAGCAACAAACGGGAGTGCGGATTACGGAGTACAAGATTGACTTCTACGGTTACCGAACGAATAAATCCGAGGTGCAAGCGAAGTCCGTCAACTAAGGTTAGTCGCTGCAAAACTTAGGAGAGAATGGCAGTTTCAGGGGTCGATGAATTAGGGATAATCGAGTGGATTAGCGATCGCCGTCTCTTGATCTCCATATTCATCATCGCTCTCACCGTACCCAGGGTCAGAGAAAGCTGATATTTCCGGCCTAATGTCTTCGTCTTCAATTCGGGCGGTTTCCCCTTCGTAGTCATTGTCATTGCGCTCATTGCTATACCGAGCTTCCGGTAACACCAGTTCTCCTTCTGCACTTTCCATAAAGATTGGAGTTTCTTCCCCTAAACTTTCATCATCTTCAACTTTGCCCAGAATCTTTGTCGGTGTTAAAGATTGCTTGTAAGCTTGGAACTCTTCTGAGGAAAAGATCGCTCCGCTATGAATCGCAAAATCTTTGCTCGGTTCATCTAACTTTGTTTGAAACAAACAGGTATGAGTGAGATTTGCTGATTTTAGATTGGCTCCTTTGAGGTTCGCACCGGACAAATCGGCTCCTTCTAAATTCGCTTCAAAGAGATTAGCATTCGAGAGATTAGCACCTGCAAGACTTGCGCAGGACAAATTGGCATGATGAAGCTCAGCGCTTGCCAAATTGATCCCAATTAACTCCGCTGCCGATAAATTGGCGTGTCCTAGATTGGCCTCGGCAAGCATAGCCTGATTGAGACAGGCTTCTGCTAACTGCATTTTCCTCAAACTGCCTCGTGCCCGTTGCCAAAAAGCCGTTGGAGAGAGAGCTGCGGTTCGACCCATAAAACTTAACAGCAGGTCGGGATCAAATTCCTGAGGAATATCAGGGTTTCCACAAGGCCAGAAGGGAATTTGTGCTTCTTGCGCTCCCGAACATAGCAATAAAAAGACATTAATCCCAACTGCCGCATCAATTTGTAAGACATTCAAAGGATTGTTGAGTGCAGACAGCTGGGAATGAGCTTGGTGAGCAACGCCTTCATCCATCCACTGCCCTCGACAATAGGCTCGATAAAAGCGATAAAGGCGTTGAAAGAGCAAAGAAAAGGAAAAAACGCTAGAATTACGCCTTTGCTCCCGTCGCAGACGCTCAACGACGAGGGCTTCAATTTCTGCCGACAAAATCCCATATCCCAGCAGTGCGTAAAGATGCTGGGCAACGCTGAGAGCGTCGTGGAGTACAAATGTGATTTCATTGTACTGGTCTGGAACTTTTTGGGTGAGAGCCGTTAACTGTTTGGCAATGGCTTCAGCTCCCAGGTATTCCCCTAAGCTGGGGTGAGAGAATTCAACGCTATGGGTTGGGGAAGACAAGGTTGAAGAAGGTGCGGGGGTTGTCGGTTGAAGGTTAGTAGGTTGAAGGTTAGCAGGTTGAAGGTTATATTTTAGGCTTTCAACTCGAGCTACATTTTCGTATGAGTTCCGGCGCTGCGCTAACAACCGTCCCACTTTCGATCCTTTGAGCGGCTGGGAGCGGAAAAAGAGGGCTGGAAGTGCTGGAGGAGAAACCTTGGTCGTCAGCTCATTGCTAGAATGTCTGACGGTTGCTTCTGGTGCTGCCCTTTGGGCGATTAGCAACGCTTGTGCCCCTTGGGCGATCGCATCCGATGACACCTGATATTGACCCGTTTGAATAATCATCAGTGCCGCGAGTTGCATTTGGCGGCGCAATTCTTGGGGATCGCGACCCTGAAGCAGATTAGCGATCGCTTCCAAGCTGCGGCTAGCATGAGCAAAACCTTCGCGAATGAGTTCCGGTAGAGGTCCCTCGCCCGTAGCCGGTTCGCCCAACAGCCAGCGCGTTATCCGGTCATAAATTTCAAACTGAACTTGGGGCGATCCCATCTGGAAAATACTCTCATCAATCCAGCTATCTCGATGTAAAACGCCCAATAAATAAAGCATGAGAGGGCGCGTGACCAAGCTAGCTAAGTCCTTGGCGGACGAACGTTGCTTAAACGCTCCCCCATGCTTCAAGAAACTAAAATAAGCCTGAGCGATGGATTTAGATTGCAGTTTTGCCCAGGCACCAAACCATTGCCGGAACTCATCCTGCCCCATCGGTTCCACAACAATTCGGTGCAGCTGATCGGGTAAATAAAGCGTACTGGTTTGCCTTGACTTTTTGATCAAGCCATCTAACGTAGCGCGGCGGCTGGTTAGAAAAATTTTGTGGCGGGGTAGACCTGTGCTATCAGTGTCCTGATTATGAAAGCGCATGACCTGCTCCATAAACGTCCAGAGGTGACGCTCTGTCTGAGTTGAGCGAGGCAGTTCATCCACTCCATCAAGGATAAGTAAGCAGGGCGGCGAGTTAGGGGAGAACCAGCCATCTGTATCCGTGAAGCGTCCTACAGGAAAGGCGGATTCCAGTGTCTGCTCCAGTGTTTGCCCTAAGGTGGCATCTCTGAGTCGGATTAACACTGGCATCCAATTGGGATAGAGTACTTGAGCCACATGGGCTGCCCAAATCTGGCAGAAACTGGTCTTGCCACCGCCCGCCGCGGCTTCGATGACGGCAATACTGGTTTTATCATCCAACTGGGACATCGCCCATTGCATCAAATCGACGGGTCGTGAGGAGCCTGGTGCTGAAGAGGAGTACTCTTGAGCCTGGTATTCCTCATCCCGAACCACTCGCCCTTTAAGAGGAATGTATAAATCCTTCAGGGAAAAGGGTTCTGCCAGTAGGGGTTCACTGAGGGCGCAGGTTAGCGCGGCTCGGTAGTACTCCCGATTCAGGTTAAGCGGCAGCGAAGCGGTCGAGAGTTCTAAGGGTTGGGCGGGGATCGGCGAGATCGTCGTGTCTCGCAAAGGACCTAAATTGCCCAGGCGCACAAACTTTTGTAGCTGCGCTAAGGGCAGGGGATTCTCTGCAATCACCGTGAGCAGATAACCGGGTAATCCATGACTCAGGCGTTGCGTGAGCAATTTGGCTTCAGTGTCTTCCGTACCATTGGCGATAAACCATGCGATCGCCAAATTATTCATCTGCTGTACCAAAAACGAGTCAGCCACCAGCGACAGAGCCTGCTCCGCTTGACTATCACTGAGGCGTCCTGGTCGCAACGTTTTGAGCAAGGCGACCAATTGCGGGTCGCTCAGGGATTGGTCAGCATCTTGCCCTGCTGGCACCAAAGCTCGGTTAACCCAAGGTCTTCTCAATTGCGATTCTTGTTCTAAAATTCCTTGTAATGCATTGAGATAAGCAACTTGAAAGGTGAGCCAAGTGCCTTCATTACGCTTTAATGGCTTTTTCCGACTCAGAATCCGCAACAGTCCGATACTCAACTGGGAGAGGGCTGGAGCTGCTTCCCATGCAGCTGTTAGCGGCAGCTCCAAAACGTCTGTCAAGGGACTAATCGCAAAAGGATTGAGGCTCTTGACTTCCATATCCTGGGCGAGGCGAAAGGCAATGCCCGCAATCTGGGCACTGTCATGTCCCAGTTGGCGGCGTTCAATGTGGCGCTCCGCTAGCCAATGCCGAATGCTTAGGCTCATGCCACCCTAGTCACTCCAAAATTTGCTCACTCATCCTATTGTGAACCCTATACAATGAGTGCGAATCACTCGATTTCAGTCTCCTAGACTAAAGACGAAGTGATTGGCTGAAGTAGGAAGGATGAAGGACCAAGTATGAAAAATTGTTTTGTCCTTTATCCTTTATCCCTCATCCTTATCAATATCGCCTACCAGGGACTCATCGCGTATCCGTGCCAAAGAAAGAATTGCACCGATTCCATGTCCAAGCGCCCTTTAAAGTTGGTCAACGACGGGGACGCAAACTGGTCATCCGACTGGTAAACAACACTCAACGCTCTTCACGCCAATCCAGTGGCGAGTTGGGCGATGGAAATGGAGAAGCTTCTCAACTTCCCACTTCCCTTGTTCCTTTCAAGAAGCGTCGATTGCAGGTTCGCTTTTGGCGGTGGACGATGCTGTGGCTGAGTATCATCTCCATCATGGGAGTGGCTGTTACCTCAGGGGTGTTGTTATTAACGAAGCTGCCACCTCCGATTGATTGCCGACGTATCTCTGCCTTGTCCGCTGATGGCGATCGCTTGTACTGTGCTCAGCGGACAGCTGAGTCTGGGAAATTAGAGCAGTTAGTCGCGGCAATCCAGTTGGTTCAGCATTGGCCTTCAGGGCACCCTCTCTACCCAGAGGCACAGCGCCAAATGGCGGCGTGGTCTAAAGCAATCCTGAATCTCGCACAGCAGCAACTTCATGAGGGGAACCCAGTAAACGCGATCGCGATCGCCAAGAAAATTCCCTTCAGTAGCCCTATTTATGCTGAGGCGCAAGCCAAAATCACCACCTGGCAACAGCAACTTAACAAGGCAGAGGCTATTACTCGCCAATTTCAGGACGCCCTGAAAGTGCAAGGCTTCCAGAAAGCTTCTGTGTTTGTTACAGAACTATCGCGACTTACTCAAGAATCCTGGAACTTAGCCCGTGTGGATGCCCTGCTCAAGCAGCTGACAGCAGAAAAAGAGGCATGGCAGCAGTTAGAGGAGGCACGGGAACTGGCACAATCTAATACCCTGGAGCAGTTGGTGGAAGCGATCGCTCTGACCACTCAGATCAATCCCAACACCTATACCAAAGCTCAGGTACTACAGGAACAAGCCCGCTGGAGTCGCACCGTTGTGCAAATGGCAGCAACGCTCTTCCAGGAGCAGGATTTTGCGGGAGTTGTTAGGGTGCTAACCAAGATTCCCGTAACGACCCCTCAATACGCGGAAGCTCAGGACTGGATGCGGCTCAGCCGCGCCAGCGAAACCGCGAAGAAAGGCCATATTCTCGCCTTAGTGGACGCTCTGGCAGCGGTACGCCCCATTGAGCAGAAAAGCCCGGTTCACAAAATAGCCTCATCACGAGCCACCCTGTGGCAGTCTCAGTTACAAGATCTTTCCCAGCTGCAATTAGCCAGCTTTTTCGCCAGCTTCCAGCAACGGACCGGTTTCGTCTATGCGATTGAGCAAGCGACTCGAATCGCGCCAGGGCGTCCCCAACGCCAACGCGCCCAAACCCTAATTGCTTACTGGCGTAAGGAAATTCAGCTTATTGATGACCGCAACACACTAGAGGGCGCTCAACAACTGGCAAAGGGAGGGACGATAGTAGAGCTGAAGACCGCTGTGGAACTCGCCAGTCAAATTAAGCTGGGGCAGCCCCAGCGGATCGAGGCTCAAACTGATATCGCCAAATGGACTCGGCAGATTCAAGCGCTCGAAGACCAGCCCATCCTGGATTTAGCCGAAGCCTTTGCTCAACGCCGGGATTTAATTGCCGCTATTTCTACCGCTGGGCAAATTCGTTCTGAGCGACCCCTGTATCCTGAAGCTCAGAAAGCGATCGCTAACTGGGTGGCTCAAGTTCAGACCGCCCAAGACCGTCCGATTCTGGATGCAGCGGCAGCCCTCGCTGCTCAAGGACGCTTCGATGCTGCGATCGCAACTGCTTCTCAGATTCCGCCTGAACGAGCGCTTTACTCACAAGCTCAAGCAGCTATCTCCGCTTGGAACACACAAAAAGCTGCCAGCAGTAGCCAAGGGCAATTCGCTCCTAGTGAGGCAAACTAAAGACAATTGATTGGCAAAGGGGGAGATAGGGAGAATGCAACAAAAAACCTCTCCTCCTCCAACAAAGGTTGCAAGTCCCGAATTTATCTGTGAACTCCTCTCCTCCCCCTACTTCCTCGCTTCCCTATGGAAGAGAGGCGACGCTGACTCGCCTTCTCCTGATTGATGAGGACCCAATCTTCCGGCTGGGTCTACGCACGGCTCTGGCAGCCTTTCCTGACATAGAAGTTGTTGCTGAGGTAGACACTGGGACAGACGCTCTAGAAATGCTGGGGAGCTTGCAGCTAGAGCCCGTAGATGCGATCGTTTTGGAACTCGCTGGTGGTCGCTCTGACGCCAATCTGTTGTCTGGATTGTCACTGTGCCAGCGGCTGAAGACCGAGTATCCTAATTTGCCAGTATTACTCCTCACATCACAATCAGAGCCTTTATTGCTCAGGGCTGTAAAAGAGTCCGGTATTAATGGCTATTGCCCTAAAGGAGTTGCCATTGCCGAACTCGTCCAGGTCATTCGCCAGCTTGTATCCGGTCAAGCCTATTGGCCGATGCTACTGGAACTGCCACCCGCACAACCACAGTCTGTAAGCCCTCCCAGCTGGCATCATAAACTGCGCTCCTACGGACTGCGACAGATCGAAGATACCTTGGCGTTGGTGACACAAGAGCTACAACAACCCAATCTTTCCAACCTCGACTGGTTGTTCTGGAGTGGACGCCGCCGAGAACTTTTGGCAGCCCGCTGGGTAGTCAATCAGCTGTTACCGACCGATGTCATTGTGATGGGAGAGAGGGACACAGACGCCAACCGAGAGAGCGGGAGCAATTCACTTCCTCACCCCCGAACTGGGCTACGTCCCCACTCAAACTCTGGGGCTGTACTAACCTCTCGCTCTGCTGTTACCCCCTCAGCCCCTTACTCCCTCGCGTCCAATCCCCAAGACCCAATTTCTCAGCCAGCTACACCTTTTGATGTGACTTTGGCAAAGCTCCAATCGGGTTTGTCCAACCTCAGTGGTGTCCCGTTAGAAATTGATATTCTTGCAGCTGAAAAAAAGCGAGATTTACTGTATATTGTTTTACAACAATTAGAGGAAACGCTAGAGGAGTTGCGTTTTTCCCAGGTCACGATTGACCAACTTCCCCAAAAGCGATCGCAAATTTTGCTGGATTTGTGGCAAACCTCAGTCATCAATTTTTTTGGCAAGTATTACACGTTACCAATGGGTAACCAAGAACTGGAAGTCGTTAATGTTTTGTTTGGCTACGCTGGTATTGTCCAAAATTCAATTTTAGATAAAATTCCCTTGATGATTGAGTTTTTATCCCAACAGTTATTTGAAACTCCCTTAATGATTGATAATGTATCTTATTCCGCTCAGACACCTGAAGCTCTAGCCCAATCAGAAATATTACTACAAAACCTGATTATTCAAGCGGCTAATGCTGTAATTCAACCCCTATTAAACGAATTTCCGGACAGCGAAATAATTAAGCAAGCTTTTTATGATAGGGAGTTCATTTCATCACGAGAAATTGCCAAATTCCGCAATAATTTATCTTGGAAATATCGCCTTGCACAATGGCTAGAAGAGCCAAAAGCCATCTTTGAGAGTCGATATAATTTATTTGTCCTGAGTGACACTGGCATCAAACAGGCATCAATTTATGTCCCTCGTCGTCAAGAATTAGAACAGTTGCAGGGCATTCAGTTAGCTGTGACTATAGCCTTTGAGGCACGGGATGCGATCGCGCCTCGCCTGCGTTCTACAGTTGCTTGGGCTGGTAAAGGTGTTGTCTACGTCCTCACTCAAGTGATTGGTAGAAGTATTGGGTTGGTGGTTCGTGGTGTAATTCAGGGTATTGGTAATACCTTACAGGATGCGCGGTTTGGGAAAAATAGCGAACGAGGCAAGTAATTATCTGTATGGTGAACGTTGAGAAAAAAACGCTTTACCCCGCAGTAAGCTGTCGCGCCTTCAAGTTGCACTTTATGAACGGGCAAGATGCCCATTCCACAAGAGTTTCAGAAATTTGATTATGCAAAATTGAACGCCTGTTAGCTTAGTTAGCGCTTGTAGTAGGTCATACCAAATCCGCCTTGCTAACCCGCTTTTCGGCTTAAGTATTTTTTCCCTTCTGCCTTCCACCAAAAAAGGGGTAGTTAACCTGGATTTGGTATCACTTATCCTACCTGTATCATAAGCATGAGAACCCCAATTCTGTTAAAGAAGTTACCTCCCCTGTGAAGTTATCAGCCGTAAAGTATATTCAACCAGAACGAAACAATATAAAGTTCAGTAACTGCTTAATACTTCCCAATCCCACTCTAATTCGCCGATGCCTAAACAACCTGACCCAACAGCACAACCGGGATGGTCTTTAAATCAACGTAATCCTAAAGTTATTCAATCTCTAATGCCGCTGTGGGAGTGGCTGTATCACTACTATTTCCGGGTACAAACGAGCGGCTGGCACAATATTGGGCTTTATGACCAAGTCCTGCTCGTCGGTTCCCATAATGGAGGGCTAGCCGCCCCTGATATGCTCATGATGATGTATGACTGGTTTCGACGATTTGGTACTGAGCGGCCTGTCTATGGTCTGATGCATCCGTGTGTCTGGAAGGCAGTTCCGATGGTCGCACACCTCGCGGCACAGGTTGGCGCTGTCCCGGCGCATCCTAAAATGGCGATCGCAGCTTTGCGAAAAGGTGCCAGTGTTCTCGTGTATCCTGGTGGAGCTAAAGATGTATTTCGATCCCATACCTTGCGTGACAAAATCTGCTTGGGTGGTAATCAAGCCTTTATCAAACTGGCACTAGGGCACCATGTCCCGATTGTGCCGCTGATTTCCTCTGGTGCGCACGATACACTGATTGTCTTGGCTGACTTGTATCAACAAGTGCGACAACTCCATGAATGGGGAATTCCTTGGTTTTTGGATATCGATCCAGAAGTTTTTCCGATTTATCTGGGATTACCCTGGGGATTAGCGATCGGCCCTCTGCCTAATATTCCACTCCCTGTACAAATCCACACCAGGGTTTGTCCGCCGATTATTTTTGAGCGTTATGGTCGAGAAGCCGCCCATGATAGTGATTATGTGGAGGCTTGCTATAACCTCGTCTGCGAAAAGATGCAGCAGGAGTTAGATGATTTAGTTCGAGAGGTGGAACAGTAAAAACCTTTTCAGGTCATCCCCTCAGTAAAATCAAACTGTACTTCATCGTCAATTTCAGCGGTGCTTGGCTTCCTGATCGTTCTGCTATCATCTGTCTTTTTCTGCTTTCAAAATGTAATTGTTCGAGTTCTCTTCAACCAACACACGATTCTAGGACTTCTCCAGACGGGGGGTTTTGTTACGCCAACCTTGGAGAACTCTTTCTTATTGATGTTCATGCGAATGCTGTTAGTCGTTCCATTGATGGCACTCCTCGCACCGAAACTCTATCCTGCAACCTGGAAAGATATTAGACAGTTAGGGAATATAGAACAACGCACTCTGCTGCTGCAATCTGTGGGATGCGGGGTTCTTATGTTTCTCTACCTGGCAATGATTTATATTTCCATTGGGCTAATTCCTACGGGCATTGCCATGACTCTGTTCTTTACTTATCCTGTTTTCACGGCGCTATTTTCCTGGCGATGGTTTGGGACTCGTCCGACGCTGTTTCGCTGGAGTGTCATGGGATTGGTACTACTGGGCAGTTTTCTGACCATGCCCTATACTGAGACGGCAACGAATCACCTCACCCTCATCGGTATCATCACCGGGATTGCCTCCGGTGTTGTGTATGCTCTCTATACAGTTGTGGCTCAAAAGAGTTTTGAAACCCTGCATCCTGTTCCCTTTACTTGGATTAGTTTTGCAACTACCTTAGGGTTATCCGCCGCGAGTCTTGTAATCTGGAATGTACAGGATGCTTATTTGTTCTGGATTCCCCTGTGGATTGGAGCGCTCCTGTCTGCGATCGCTACTTTTGTCGGGCACCTGATGAACAACTTCGGGATTCGCCTGATCGGTGCGACATCTGCCTCGATGATTGGCGCAAGTAATCCAGCACTGACGGTGATTTTGGCTTGGTTAACGATTCAGGAAACACTACAGGGTTTGCAACTGCTGGGAGTGGCGATCGTGACGTTGAGTGTTGCACTGCTGAGTCAAGAGCGTAGTTTATCGAAGTAATATCATTTCTATTTTGAGGTATTCCAGCTATTTCTGACCCATACCGTTTGTTGTAGCCCCCATTCCGCACCCTAGATGGATTGAAGGGGTTGACATGACTAGGAGTTTCGCGGGCTTATTCCTGTAAGTCTGTTAGTTTGGAAGTCTGTAACTTTGTAAGTTACTAAGTTATAGAAGCAATGATAAAAGTTCCGGAATTACAACATCTGCTCACGTCCCTCTTCCTCTAAAAAACTGTCACTCTTCAATTCTTATCGATAACTTGCATCTCTTGGTGTACAGTTTCTAACTCTTGTTGAGTGGATTCTAATTCAGCGTGTGTGGTGTCTAGCGCGGCTTTTGTCTGTTCGAGTGTTTTAGAGACTCTTGCTAAGTCTAAATTCGCGTATTCAAGTCTCTTCTCAAGCTGCTTATTGCTAGTAACATCTGTAAAGGTCAAGTTTATACCCACCAGATGACCGTCGGAACTGAAAACAGGGGTGATAAAGATGTCGAAATAGGTTGTATTCGTTGGCGATCTCCACTCTACATTTTTCAGAGTGAATGGACGAAAATCCCTATTGACCTGTTGGATAGACGTGCATAAACCAAGAATCTGCCCAGGTTTTAGACTTCGCAGGGGACGCCCCACGTCGTTGATAGTTAAGCCAAATAGACTGTTTGCCTGTTCGTTCGCCATAATTAGGCAACTGTTGGAGTCTACTGTTAGCTGGGCAAAGGGACTCGTCTCAAATGCTGTTTGCCAGATGCGGATATGGCTGGTTAGAAAATCGACAGCTTGCTTTTTGCTTGTTCGCGGACTGATTTGCCAGTGTTCGTCCATCCCCAGTTTCAGCCCTTTTGCAAAAATCCGATGCTTCAGGTGAACTGGAGTGAAAATTTGTCTTTTGGTGATTATTGTCTCTGCCTTGCCGAGGAAAAGAAAGCCGTTGTTCTTTAGAGCAAAATGAAAGCGAATCAGAATGTTGGCTTGAGTGTCTGCATTGAAGTAGATTAGAGCATTGCGGCACACCAACAAATCAATCTTGGACATGGGAGCATCAGAAGCCAGGTTGTGACGAGCGAAGATGATGGTGCGGCGAAGTTGTGGATGA
>NZ_DATNPA010000804.1:0-2460 GCF_036703385.1 Allocoleopsis sp.
GCCCATCGAGCAGAAGTTCTGGCTGCCCTCAAACCTGTAGATGGAGTTGTGATTTTTTCTGAAACTACAGCCACGGCTTTAATTGAAGCACTCCAGCCCGAGGTCTATGTCAAAGGGGGTGACTACCAGCCGTCAACGCTGCCAGAGGCCCCCGTCGTTCAAGCCTACGGTGGGCGGATAGAGTTAGTCACAGTAGAAGTTCATACGTCCACAAGTGCGATCGTTAACCGCATTCTTCAATCTCGGACGGAATAAGCCGGAGTGAAAAATAAGGCAGAAGGCAAAGGGCAGAAGGCAGAGGGCAGAAGGAATAAGAATTTTCTTGCATTCGGGTGTAAGCAGTTCATCACGGCTATTTACTTCCAGGTTTTGGCATCCCACGACTTCCACTTTTGCTCGCCGCCGAGCAAGAGCTAACGCTCAAGTCGCGGGTTTTCCTTTACGATAAATTCAGGCATTTGCTTAGTGATGGGCAAATGTTTTCCGTTAGTACCGCTTTCCGGTCAACAACTCATCCACTGCCGCAACCCCAAACCAGTCGCTTCATGACAGACCAAATGACTGCCTCAATCACAGGAGACTCCAGCAAGATTGCCGAACTGAAGCGCCAGCTCCAGTCTAGTCCTGAAAAAAAACAACTTCAGTTGATTCCAGAACTGGTCAGTACCGGTGCTGCGGGTTTAGACGTATTGATGGAATTTTTAAAGGAGCAACAGCCAACTCCCGTTAACCTCGCAACAGGACTGGCTTACCAATCCCTGTATCAAGCCGATACCCCGATCGCCAACGAATTTCTACAAACCCATTTCCCCACAGGCATTGTCCCTCTCAGTTCTGAAGGCGGTATAGACTATAGACCCCTCCAGCAACTGCTGGTTAAGCAAGATTTCCTTGCAGCTGACCGTCATACGTTAGAAAAACTTTGTGAGCTAGCAGGACCAGCTGCGGTTCAGAGAAAGTGGTTGTATTTCTCTGAGGTAGAAAGCTTCCCTAGTACAGATTTACAAACCATTAACACTCTCTGGTTCATTCACTCGCAAGGCAAATTTGGATTTTCCGTACAGCGAGACCTCTGGCTCTCTTTAAACAAAAATTGGGAGAAGCTTTGGGAAAAAATTGGTTGGAAGACTGGCAACAGCTGGACTCGTTATCCCGGTGAATTTACGTGGAATCTCAGTGCGCCAGTAGGTCATCTCCCCCTCTCCAACCAGCTACGAGGTGTTCGCGTCATTGCTTCTTTACTATCCCATCCAGCGTGGTCAATGAAGGGTTAAATAATGAATTATGACATTCGCTAGTTGTTTAATCATTCATAATGTACAGTTAATAATTCTTCGCGTTACGCTCTGCCAGCCTGCTAACCTTCAACCTCTCCCCCAACAAACGCTCGGCAAATAGCTTCAATTGTTTGTTCTGCCAGACTAGACGGGAACCTTAGGTATAGCAGGTCACATTACAGTAGCACTGATATCAGTGATGCAATTATTGATATGGGGATAGGGATTTTCATGGCAGAGCTGGAACACAGGCTTTTTTGCCGTTTGGATGGATTGACTGTAGTAGAACGAGAACAAAAACGGTTGACTGCTCTTCAGGAGCGCGGGTTGCTGACAGATGAGACGATCGCAGTTTTCGACGAAGCGACTCAGACGGCGGCGCGATTTTTGGAGGCACCCCTGTGTATTTTGAGCATCATGACACCAGAGCGGCAGCTGATTAAATCGGCTGTTGGGTTATCCAGAGTCGGCTTGATGAATGAGCTGGCGCGATCGCGTAACATAGGACGCGATGAAGGCTTTTGCACCTACGTGGTCGATAGTCATCAAGTTTTGGCAATTCCCGATACGGCAGCGAATCCTGTTTTTGCCAGTAGTCTACTCGTGGGACATTACGGCATCCGTGCTTACTTAGGTGCGCCGTTAATGACAGCAGATGGTCAGTGCTTGGGAACGTTGGCCGTGATGGATTGGGTGCCTCGCTGCTTTGGGCCTAAAGATGCCGAGTTCCTAGTGATGACAGCACATTGGAGTTTGAGCGAATTTGAGCGAAACCGCCTTTTGCAGCAAGAACGTACAAGTTCTATCCATTGGTTGTCTCAGGCTGCGGGAATCGCTCAACTTCAAGAGCAACGAGACTTTGAGACAACTCCGGAACCTAGGAATGAATCCAATAGCCAGTCGGCTTGCCTGTCTTCGACGAACGCCATTAAAGTCAAACTGCTCGCTCAGCTGACGCAGGAACTCCGGACGCCCTTAACCTCAATCATAGGCATGGCAAGCGTTTTGGGTCGCCAGGTTTATGGTTCTCTAACCAGCAAACAACAGGAATATCTGGAAATCATTCATCAAAGCGGTCAACAGCTTCTATCGCTGGTTGATGAAATCATCACCCTTGGTCTTTTGGATGGCACTCGCCAAGGACTGTCTTTAGCACCGGTAGATACCGAAATGCTGTGTCAAC
>NZ_DATNPA010000805.1:0-4417 GCF_036703385.1 Allocoleopsis sp.
GAATATTGACGGGCATCAGACTCAATGCATCCAAGCGGGAGAAGTTGCGAAGGGATGCGGAAATATTGAAAAGGCTCTCAGCCCCCACTTTCATCGAGTTGAGAATTTTGGGCAAGTCTTCTAGCAAGAACTCTAAATCAACAGAGTCCGACTCGTCTTGGATTTCGGCAGGAGGAGTTGGAAAATGCTTCTGATAAAGGCGCAAGATTTTAATGATGTCAGAAATGTATTCCTTAGTGGGAATGTAATTGCTGAATATAAAGCTGACTGGGTTACTAATTTCGTGAGCCACACCAGCGATTAGTTGACCGAGGCTAGCTAGTTTTTCACGCTGAACCAGTTGGACTTGAGTTTGTTTGAGGTCATCTAGGGCTTTATAAAGATCAGCCGTTCGCTCCATCACCCGTTTTTCTAAGTCAATATTGAGCTTGTGCAACGCGGCTTCTGCTGCGGTACGTGCTTCGATTTCCTGTTTCAAAAGCACATTTTGCTCGGCGAGTGTCTTAGTCAAGGAACGCAGTCTCAAGTGCAGTTTTACCCTGGCTAACACCTCCTCTTGTTGAAACGGCTTAGTAATGTAATCCACTGCCCCTAGCGAAAGACCTTTGACCTTCTCTTCTGTATCCGAAAGGGCGGTCATAAAGATTACAGGAATGTCGTGTGTTGAGGGATTTTCCTTTAGCTGTCGGCAAGTTTCAAACCCGTCAATTCCTGGTAACAATACATCCAACAAAATCAGATCGGGGAGTTCGTATGCAACTTGTTCAATGGCACTTTCACCATCAGTTGCTACTGCAATTTCCAAGCCAGCACTGCTCAATGCATCGGATAGCACTTCCAAATTTTCGGGAGTATCATCAACGATTAAAATGAAGCCTGCGTCTGGGCTGTACGTCATGATTGTTGTCCTGTTTTGAAAAAATCTTAAAGCTAACCGGGAAGTGACCCACTCCTCACTGACTGTATTAAGCTAACTAAGCAATCTATATTGTTTGATAAATTCTCTAATTTTTTTGATCTGAAAATTTTTGGCGAGTTGACGCAGCTCTTTAACAAAAGGAACAAATCTATTATCCAATTTTTCTAGTCTCTCCAGTTGTTCCAGAAGAGTTTTGACGCGACCTTTCATCGCTGAATCAAACAAAAGGGCGAGTTCTTCTGCCGGAGGTGGCACAAGCTCGGCAGTCTGCAAGGACTGTTCTGGAGGGTGGAGTCCTTCCCGTACCCCCAAGAGTGAGTGAAATGAAAGAGTTTCCTCCCCTATTCTTTGAGCCTCATTTGTTGGCTCGTAAATCCATTGCAGTCCCAAATGCTTCTTTAACTTCTGGAGTAGGTTATCGACCTGCACGGGTTTGGGGAGAAAATCGTCGGCACCCGCGTCCAAACTCTTGTGCTGGTCAGTATCAAACACGCTGGCAGATGAGACAATAATCGGCACATCTTTCCATTGGGTTGATTGCCGGAGACGCTGCATCATCTCAAAACCATCCAGCACTGGCATCCTCAAGTCGGTGATAATCAAATCGGGCTTAAACGTTGCGGCTTTGTCTAAACCCTCCTGACCATTTGCTGCCTCTACCATTGCAAACCCGATAGGTTTTAGCAGATTGACAATGACCGAGCGATTTTCCCATCGGTCATCGACCATCAGGATTGTCCGCTGTCTGCCAGCAAAGCCGATAATCTTGCCTTGAGCAAAAACTGGAGCTTCCTGGATTGATTTGGATACTTCAGGTAAGTTCAAATCGATCCAAAAAACGCTCCCCTTGTCCAACTGACTTTTGACTTGGATGCGACTGCCCATCATTTGAATCATCTTCTGGCTAATTGCTAAACCCAGTCCGCTACCTTCCACCCGACGCTTGCTGTCTCCCACCTGCTCAAAGGGCAAAAATATCTTTTCCAGTTGCTCTGGGCTGATGCCGACGCCAGTGTCTTCGATTTGGAAACGAATTTGGCAATTTTGGCTTGAAGATTGTGAAGTTAATTGTGTTTCTTCTAGCAAGTCAATCTTGAAAGTGACTTGCCCAGTTTCGGTAAACTTAATGGCATTACCCAATAAGTTGATGAGTACCTGTCGCAACCGTTTCTCGTCAGCACTGATGCCTCTGGGCAATTTAGGAGACGGTTGGTAAACAAACCCGATGCCTTTTTGTTCAGCCCGAATGCAACAGATTTCAACCACTCCCTGCAAAAAGGCAGGAAGATGAAAATCTGTTGGGTATAGTTCCAATTTACTCGCTTCGATTTTAGAAAGGTCTAAGATGTCGTTGATCAGGGTCAGCAGGTGGGAGCCGCACTGGTGAATGATACCAATACCGTGGAGTTCATGTTCTGTAAAATTTTTTGAGCGTTTGAGGATTTGGGCATAACCTAAGATGCCGTTGAGGGGGGTTCTTAGTTCATGGCTCATGTTTGCCAAAAATTCACTTTTGGCTCTGTTGGCAGCATCAGCCGCAACGGTTGCTTCCTTTAACTGTGCTGTCCGTTTTTCGACTCGGATTTCTAGCTCGGAATTGGTCTTTTCTAGGGCGGCAAAAGACTCTTGCAACTGCTGTGCCATCTGGTTAAAAGATTTCGCCAGAATCCCCAGTTCATTTATGCTTTCCACCTCAACTTTTTGGTCTAATTGACCACTGGCGATGTCCGCAGATGCTTCACTCAAACGAAAAATGGGGTGGGTAATCCAGCGGGAGGTGAGGATTCCTAGTAAGGTAGCCAGCACTAATGCGCCCAAACACAGCAGGATAGTGGTACGGGTGTTGGCATGGATTTGCTGCATAAAGTCGGCTTCTGGAACAACCACCACAATCAGCCAATCCAAACCTCGACCGTCTTTGAAGGGCATGACTTGCACGAATTGCCGCTCTCCCGCCAGCATGAAGTCAAGTTGCTGATTGCTGTTAATTTGGGTGAAGTTGCCGAAGCGTTCTGTCAAATGTTGTGCTGTGAAGTGAATCAAAGGTACGCTACTTTCTATCGCTTTGAGTCGTCTCGCTTCCTTAGCATCGGAGCTTTTGAGGAATGGCTTCTCAGAGGTGGAAGACGCCACGAGTTCTCCAGAGCGTTCTATGATGAAGGTCTTTCCTGACTTACCAATTTTCAAACTTTGCAGGAAGTCACCGATTTTTGAGAGAAATAAATCGGTACTTACGACTCCCCGGAACGTACCTGCTTTGTCATAAACGGGCTGGCTAGCCGAGATGCCCAGGTTCGCTTGGATATAGTATTGGTAAATTTGATTCCACTGCGGTTTGCCTGCTTTCTTGGCAGCTTTGTACCAGGGTCGGACACGGGGATCGTAGTTGGGGTTGCTTTCCTTTTGCTGAGTTGGATTGCCCTCGTTATCGACACTGATGAGCGTGTTAATAAAATTGCTCGATTTATCGGTAATTTCAATAACAGGAGTGCCATCATCTGGCTTATATCCAGCGCCCGCATATTCTTTTTTCTCTCCTCCGAAACTAATATAATTTACGCTGGGAAATTGCTTTAGTTGCCAGAAGAAGTAGCTTCTCATGGCACTCATGTCATCGGGATTCCACAGCCCGAAGCGGCGAATGGCATCGACGCTGAGCGCATTGACCAAATGGGGCGTTTCTAAGTAAGTGTTTAGATGCTGCTGGATGCGGGATGTGACTTCACGGCGTAATTGGGTGGTGACTTCGTTGACGGCAGTCTTTCCGTTGCGTAACGAAAGCCACCCTGTCAACCCCACGGCTGCAAAAATTTGGATAACGAAAGGCACCACAAGGATGATGCGCAAGGGCATCCTTTTGAAGGGTTTAGATACCCGACTGGTCAGAGAACTCTGTAACATTAGTCTCTTGTTACTCCTGGCAACAGGTTAATTGTTAAACTGCCAGATGCTCCCCTACTAAAATTTATGCTGTAGTGCCTTCTTAAAGTGGAAACCTTGGCAGTTATGGGGATGAAGATGAGTAAATCACGGGGTATTTCTGATCTCCTCGCACTGAATCTTTGATCTCAGTTTAACTTTCCTATGTTTGAACATATACATGAGAATTCTCAAACAGCCGCTTCAGTGGCAGGTTGGATTGGTTTTAGTGGCTGGTGTCTTTGCCGTTTCGACGGCGGCAATTTTTATTCGGTTAGCAATGAAGACTGACGCTCCTGCTGGGGTAAATCGGGTAGGATTTAGTTTATTCCTGGCTGCATCTCGCCTTGCGATCGCATCCTTACTTCTGCTGCCAGCTTGGCGGAACTTGAGGCAAACTCAGCTTAGTCCGGGAGCAATGCGCTATGCGGGTATGGCTGGAGTTGCGATCGCGATCGCGGGACGGTAAGCGTTTACATTGCAGCTTAGCTGAGTGGCACTGACTTAACCTGAATGTCACTGACATAAGAGCCTTGAAATAAATTTCAGGTTCAAAGCTGAAGTAAGCTAAAGGTTACT